>JABHTG010000038.1 GCA_018697205.1 Nitrospina sp.
CGTAAAAAATCCAGAAAGCCTAAAAAAAAGCACCGTCGAAGACGTACTCGTAAAAGGAAACGAAAAAGGAAAAAAACCAAACGAAAACGCAAAAAGAAAAAAACCAAAAGAAGAACTAGAAAAAAGAGAGGAAGAGGTCTAGGGTTCTCTAGACCAGCAAAAGTAGCAGCTGTTGGAGCATTAGTATTAGGATCAGGCGTAGCGACTGTAAGTCCAGCCGCTAAACAAACCTACCAAGAAATAATGCGAGCACCTTGTGATGCCCCTTTTAGACAAATGATAAAGCCTCATCACCCCGATAAAGGAGGAACTATAGAGGGCTTTAGCTTTGTCGAGAGTGCAAGACAATTTAAGAAAAAATCTTGTGGTAATACTAGACCAACAGAAACCCCCAAAGAAAAACCCCCAGGCAAGTCAGGAAAAAGATGGAGACGGGAGCAGAATGAACAAAGACGACAAGCCAGAGAAAAAGCTAGAAAACAATCAGAACAACAAGAAAAAGCTGATAGAAGAGCTGGACAAAATGAAACCCCGGAAGATACAACTAGTTATGGAGATATAGCAGCTAAAATAGGAGCTACAGCTGTTGTAGGAGCCACTGCTCTAGGGGCAGCTCATCAGTTGTTAGCACCAAACCGAGGACGAAGGAGGGAGAACCTTAAGGAGGTGGATGGACAACGTTTCGTCCGGGTCAATCCAGACAGCGGTCGAGGTCAGCTTCATAGAGATGGACACAGATGGCGTGCATTGACACCGCCTAGGAAGATAAAATTGAACTTTTGAATAATATAAATTTTATATATTATTCAAATATATCTAAGATGAGTGTCTCCAGTTCCTTTACTTTTCCGTTGCGTTTTGCCGAGCAGGTGAAGTTGAATAACCTTTCCCAGTGTAATTGTTGTCCTAGACATCAAATCAATAAACCTTCTGAGCTTAAACCATGGGTAGAACTTCATCCAACTCACAACCGGGATAATCCTTGCCAATGTGACTGTCGTCATAAAGCACGATGGATATGTCGTAAGATGTGTGGCACTTCGGACGGTTACCGTGTTGGAGGAGGTGAATCCAAAACAGAAGGGTAAAATTAAATCATTCTCATAATCTTTTCTTGTTTAATGCGCATCGGATTAACCATAATGTTAGGTTCTGCTGGCTTAATTTGAATTCTATTATTCCTTTCTCTCCAAGAAGGAACTATATAACGTCTAAAACAACAGAATAATAGAATACATCCAATAAACCCCAATACTATAAAGAGAGTAATTTTATGTTCAAATATTTGGTGCATTATTAATACTATTGCCTTGTTATAAAGTCATTTTCATATATTTTTTATTAGATTAATAAAAATTGAATATTAAAAATTATTTCTATAGAAATAGCATTACAATGAATCTAGAAGAGCAAAAAGAGCCGGATGCGAGCGAGTCAAAGAAAGGGAGAATTTCTTGGCGAGCCCCACATACAACCAACTTCTGCGCATATCGGGAAACATTGAGGTTAAATTTTGACTCACTCAAAGCAATAACTAAATTGCGTGATGAAAATAAAAAAATAGAGCAGATAATCCACCAACAGTTAATAAAACTGGACAAAGAGAGAGAGGAGTTCACAAAAGAACAAGAAGACCAAAAAGAACAATATGAGGATTGTAATAGACGATTAGATATGAGAGTTTCTGCAATAGAAAACGCAATTCGAGATTGCAGTGAAGATAAAATGGTAAGTTTAAATATAGGGGGTCAAGTATTCCTGACATTAAAATCTACAGTAAGCAATATTAGTCCATTCTTTGCTAACTTGTTTTCAGACGATTGGGGAGATGCGGGACGAAAAACAATTCGTGATAGGGATGGTAATATCTTTATAGACCGTTCACCTCTTTATTTCCAATATATATTAGATTGGTCAAGGAATGGGGCAGATCCACAAGAATTAATAGACATTGTACAAGCAATACCTGGTCACACGGAATGGGCAGACCAAACAGGTTTAAGTTCAAAACTTTCCCTTAAAACATTTATGAAAACACTGGAATATTATGGTATTGATCATGAATTTTGCAACTTTGATCCAGAACTGGTCATAGGTAATAAATTAGATATCTATTGGCGCGGAGATAAATGTACATATAAAGGAATTATTAAAGAGTTACATTTTGACAAAGAAGAGGAAGGCTTCATTATCATTATAAAGTATGAAGATAATCATGTTTGGAAATATAAAGTTAAGCAACTTGCCAAAACAACTGGCCCATATAGTCACATACCGTTGTCCACCAAAAAAAAATCATCAAAAAAAACTAAATGGTGGCATTA
>JABHTG010000117.1 GCA_018697205.1 Nitrospina sp.
CCTTTAGATCAAGGTGCAATTTTGATTAATCCTAAAAAAATGAAGGATATGCTTTGCCGAGTTCAATTGAATTCCGTTAAAATAATTTATACTTCTTTTTTTCCTAGATTTTTGAGTTTTTTGGCTCCTTTAGAATCTCGTTTGGGATGGTTTCCTATGGGAGCCCAATATATTGCGACAGGGAAAGTATCAAGTAAGCCTTTAAAAGGGGTAAATAACTAATTAAAGCTCAACTTAAGATATTTTTGGAAAGTGGCCACCAAAATAAATATATACCTTGGCTAACCGGTTTTATTCTGGTTGTTTATATCAGTCCGCTTATTATTTTTGGTCAAGACAGCCATGTTCGTATTCATGACAATATAGAGGTAAATTTAATATTGTTAAAACTGCTCGCAGAAAGCGGGCAGATTTTTGGACAGCACGATGCGATAATCCCCAATTTATTGAATGGGGTTCCTCGATCAGCCATGGGTTCAGAGTTTAACGTAATGGTTTGGATGGTTTATTTGTTTGGTCCCTTTCCTGCTTACCTTTTGAATCAAATTTGCATCCGTGTGATTGCTTTTTTCGGGATGTATTTTTTGCTGACACGACACCTCGTCGGGAAGGATATGAAGCCTCTTGCCTCAGGCGTATCGCTAGCTTTTGCCGTTCTTCCGTATTATTCCCCGGTTGAATTGAGTGTTGCGTCCCAACCATTAGTGTTGAGTTCTTTCTTATTAATTCGACGTGGACTTGATCGTTGTACCGACTGGTTAGTCATTGGCCTAATTCCATTTTATTCGAGTCTTTATTATGCATTTATCTGGTTTATTCTTGCTATGAGTTTGATCTGGGTTTACGACCTGATCAATGAAAAAAAGTTCAATAAAAAGCTTTTTGGAGCCATCGCTATGATGTCAACGGTGTTCTTAATTGTAGAGTACCGACTTATTTACATGATGATTTTCAATAGTGGTTTTACATCTGTTCGAACTGATTTCATAAATAACACCCCAAGTGTGCCCCCATTTTTTTATGGTATACACAAGATTATTATTAAGACACTGCGAAATTTTGCATTGGGTGGATCTTTTAATAATAGCTTGCAAACTTTCTTTATCATACCATCAGCGATTATCGGACATTTAATTTTGTTTGATCGAAGGGTCAAAGAATATCTTCTTCCTTTCTCGTCTGGTCTGATTTTTTTATCCTGCCTAGGGTTTGCCACATACCAGTCAGGTCTTTTGACGCCATTAAAGGAAAAAATTTATTTTATAAACATTTTCCATCCTTATTTTATATTCCTTCAGCCTTTGTTGTGGTTTGTCGTTTTTGCCTTATCTCTTAAGTTGATAATCAATTATGTTCGAAGGGGAACATTAATCGCATCGGTCTTGATTTCACTTCAGGTACTTTATGGGTTTTATTATCATGATGAAATTCAAAAAATTAGAAAACCATCTTACGGGGAGTTCTACTCACCAGTTCTTTTTAATGAAATTAGGGATTACATAGGTAAACCAAATGAGACATACCGTGTTGTTAGTATCGGCCTGCATCCAGCGATTTCCCTATATAATGGTTTCTATACACTAGATGGCTATTTCCCTAATTACCCGCTTGCTCATAAGAAAGCTTTTAGAAAAATTATTGCTGGAGAAATAAAAAAAAGTAAAAAACTAAAAAAAATTTTTGATGATTATGGAGCTCGATGCTATGTTTATTCAGCTGAACTAGAATTTGCCAATTGGCTTTATACTAAAAATAAAAATGGTGTAATTCATGATTTAGATTTTAATACTCAGGCATTTTTAAAAATGGGTGGGAGGTATATTATTTCATCTGTGAAGATAGAAAACTATAGTGAGAATAACTGGGAATTATTAAAGGTTTTTGAAAACGATATCTCAGTTTGGCGAATATATTTGTACAGAGCTAAAGAGCTTAATCAAGGAAACTCCAGGTCATTTTCATAAGTGATGGTGTGAACTTGACCCTTGAAGAATAGGCTGGTACTTTTGGAAACTTGGGGTTATAAAATTTTGGCATAAAAAAATAAAGAAACCATATGTGCCAAATAAGATGAAGTATATTTCAAAGGATTTCTTGCAAGGTTTTAATGAGTGATCGGTGGCTGAGGTTTGAGAAAAAACTAAAACACTCTTTTTTTATGGTTATTTTCTGAAAAAGTAACGAAATTCTCGTAGGCGAAACTTGATCATATTCATAATAAACTCGATAATCGCTCCAGGTTTTACAAAGGACCCACGAGAGTCCAGTGCCTTAAACTGGGTTGGGATTTCGGCGAATTTAATATTAAACCGTCGTGCTTTAATTATGATCTCTGCATCAATGAACCAATCTGTCGATAATAAGTCAAATTTACGAAGTACATCAGCTTTGAAAATTTTTGGTTTCGAATTCACATCATGGCATGAAACACCAGGGAAAAAGACATGAAAAATAATATTATATACAGTTGATAATGTTTTTCGGTACCACCCGTCTTCTCGTTTAATTCTATATGTTTTAACCATGTCTAGGTTCTCATCAATTAACTTTTTGTAGACTCTACCAATATCAGAAAGCGGAAATTGCCCATCACCATCAGTAACAGCAATTATTTCTCCTAGAGATTTTTCAAATCCACACTTCATGTCCCATCCCATCATGCCTTTCTTTTCTTTAGTGAGGGCCTTGATTCGAGGATCAAGAGCGGCAATTTCTTTTGCGATTTCTGGAGTCCGGTCATTCGAACCAGCGATATAATTGCCGATAAGAATGATTTCCCATTCAATGTTAAGTTTAGTCAGGCACGCCTTCAACTCTTCAACATAGAGTGAGATGGCATCCTCGCTTCGATAGCACAAAAGAACTACTGAAAGATCAGGTTTAACGGTAGCCACTAGGCCTCAGAAACGAAAAAGTTGAAAAATTCATTGTCAGGTGATTTTCAGAAATATACTAATCTATAAAATTAGATGCTTTAGACGAAAATAGCTTCCAGGCATTAACAGTGGTAATTAAAGAAAATTATTTAATTTGAATAGGCGGTACGGTAAAGCCTAGGTCTGCATAAAATTAATCACAAAAAAATACTAATCACGATAGGCATCTTCTTTGAATATTATATGTGGTTTGTTGATCATTTACTATAGAATACAATACATCCACTGTTGTTTAGACTAGGGGTCGCGATGGTAATTTTAAATTACGTGACGCGGTACCATTTTTATAATGGTACGTGCTGGCTATCCTATAAATAGGTTTGATAAGTATTTCTAAATTCAATTAATCGTCCTAATCATGCCTTCTGGAATTGTAGAAGAAAAACGTTTTTATAAAACTTGTTTAACAATTTTTCTGTCCTTCTTAATACCTGTGATGTTGGTTGTTTTGTTGTTCTTGACGGTTCCCAAGCTACGGCATGCGGTGTTTTTGTTCACTCTCGAGTTGCCTGGGTATGCTACTAATTTCATGCTCCAACAATATGTGCCTATACGTAGGTTTGACAAGGCGCTTCCTTGGCTTGAACGTGAGTTAAGTCTTGTTAACTGGTTTGCTCCACCAAGAAATAGACTTTTGCCTGGGCTTATTCAAAATACAAAGTATATGGTAGAAGGCGCAGTCTTTCCGGAGGAGCTCGTCATCCTGAGGCCTTTTTTAGAAAAGTTTGTTAGCTCGCACCCGAATCTATACCATGCTCGGATTTGGTTGGCTCGCGCACTCGTAAATATAGATCCATCTGCAACATTTAAACAATTGGAGCATGCAACCAAACTTTCATCGGCCGATGCTGAACCGTTTCGTATTGCTATAAATACAGCTCTTAAAAATCAACTTCCAGAAAAACTCAAAGAATGGTGTGGCCGTTATAAAAAATCTCAATTTGGAGGGCTCGATCCTTTGAAATCTAATATTCTTTTTTGGGGTATTGGGTTACGGGAATTAGCTTTAGAGGTCATTAGTGATTCTGGAGAAAGATTTTTTGTAGGAAATATGAGTTTGCAACTTAATAAAATGTCCACCTATGAATTTTCTTTAAATAAAGGCGTACGGATAAAGGAATTATATCTACACCTTGGGATTGTGCCAGGTATTTCTGTGGTTATAAAAAAACTAAAAACGTATAGAAATGGAAAAGAAAGAATGGTTTTTGATAAAGACCTTGTGTTAACTAGTTTGAGTGGTTTCCATTTGGGAAACGGACAACTGCTCACAGCTTCCAAAACAGGAGAAGTTATTTCCATTCTTTCTCCTGAGAAAGGATTTGGAGAGGCCGATCAATTTAAATTAGCTATTTCCTTTGAGCGTTTGGGACTTACTACCCCTTCTTCCTGTGGAGAAAAGGAAGATTTATAAATGCTATTTAAGAAAAGTTATTTTTATGTTATCGGATTAACCCTTTTACTTTCTTTAGTATTCTTGGGCATAAAAACTCTTCACCATGAATGGAGGTCAGCTTATACAATTCTTTTTCAGTACGGAAACTACAAAGTTAACCTGCTTGATCTGCAGTTGAGAAATTTTTTAGAAGGAGTTTATCGTCCTCTTGTTGCTAGCCGAGAAAAAGGGTTGCCAGAAAGACGTTTTTATATTTCCCAAAAAGCTCAAAATACTCTAATGGAAGACATGCCGGCGAATATAAAAAAATGGCAAAAAGCCTTCTTGCGCTATCCAAAGGGTCAATTACGGCGAGTTAAAGCAAAACAAAGGGGAGATAGTCCAGCAAACTGGGCCTTTCATAGGAAATCATGGCGGGTAAAGTTACCCCGAAGTTCACTTATAGATAATACTCGTGTGTTTAACTTTGTAGTTCCTCAAGGTGATGCAGTTAATGACTTCCTCCCTCATTATATGGCTCGTATGGCCGGGATACTTGCTCCAAGATCTAACTTAGTCGAGTTCTTTATCAACGATGAATCCCAAGGGATTTATCAAGAAATAATGCATATTGACGAATCCTTTCTTCGTAATAACAAGTTGATGCCAATCAACATTTATAAAGGGGAACAACATAATAGGGAAAGGCAGCTTGCCATTGCAGTAAATCTATTTGATAACCCGGGGTTGTGGACAAAAATTAGTACCTTTAATCAACGCCCAGAGAAAGACTTTTCTGACTTGGACTATGCCTTAGAATTAATACGTCTTGCAGAAACATCAGAGAATGCTTTAGGTCGGCTAAAACGTGTAGCTAGATATGAAGATTGGGCTAGATTTTCAGCTTTCCAAACGTTGATTCAAAGCTGGCACAATACGCTCACTGCTAATCAGCGCCTTATAAGTGATCCTTGGAAGGGGTCTATTCGGCCGGTGATCCATAATACGGCAAGCTTAGAACAAACTTGGTTTGGGCATGAAGACACGTTCGACATATTTTTGGATTCGGGTGCTCCGCATCCCCTTTTATATCTTTACCAGGGATCCAGCGATTTTTTGGTAAAAAAATATCAAATCCTCTATGAGTTTGTTAACAACGAGCTACTTCTTAACGTCGTACGCTATCTTGAAGAAATTTTCCCAGCCGTAAAACGGTCTTTTACTCGCAATAATTATCGATACGAAACAATATATACCGATTTTGTTTTGGCTGGGCGGATTAATTTGAGTCATTCTTTAGCTACTATGACCACAAGTAAGGGAATGAAAAATGAATGGTGGAAACGAATTGGTACCTTAAGATGGCTTCATGGAACTCTTAAAGAGAAACTTACAGATCCTCCCTCTGCCCATTGGGTAGATAATAAACAAACGATTGGGTTAGTCATTGATGGGTCGATTCCTTTAAGCCAAATGACTCTAGAATTTTCTCCAGAGCAAAAGCTTCCAAAGTCAGTGGCATGGGATGCAGATGGAGATGGGTTTTTGTCTGATAAAGATATTTTAATCCCACTTAGAGTCAAGGACAATCATCTTGAACTAGATGCTGTTTGGGTGGCTAATCGCATGACCTCAAATCGAAAATATAGCGCGGGTGCCCCTCATAAAAGGATGTTCAAGGGGGGGACATACATAAGACCCGTTCCCACTCAGTTTTGGCTTGTGTCAGAAGGGGAACTAAACCCAATTAGCGTGAGTGCAGCAAATTTTTTAACTGGAGAAATGTTTTTGCTTTCCGCTGGAGAAGTTTTAGGCAACACGCCATCTAAGCATAATATTC
>JABHTG010000098.1 GCA_018697205.1 Nitrospina sp.
CTATATATTGAATAAAAATTGGCAGAGTATCAAAGTAAAAATAAAACACCCCTTATAGTCTCAAGTGCTTTTCCGTGACTTTGCAACATGAGAATTAGGTTAATAATCAAACTAGTTATTGCTACAAGCTGGATGTTAGCTATTGCGTATTACGTTGATTAAAAAATAAAAAATTTTTTTCAAATATAGACACCAATTCTCTTAGGTATCTATCTGCTACATACAGTTTATCATCCCAGGCTTTTCTATATGGAGTTTTTAAGTATAAGTGCTGGTTTAAACCTTACTATTTTACTTGCCTTCTTGAGGGTTGCAACCATTTCTAGCCTTTCGGTTTCGAACGGTATACGTTCCGAGCCCTGGATAGAAAAACCTTTTATCTTTTTTGTTGGTATTTGAAATAACCTTGAATGTGACATCCAGCAAATCGTTCGCCAACCTTTTGGATATGTTGTCGCCGTTAAACTTTTTTGAACTGCTTGTATCAGATCATCCTTCGTCATCCCTATATTATTCATTAAATAAATGTGCTTTTATATCCGCCCACATCATCAATGTGAGCAGTCCGTTTTTGTGCCATTATTCTTAAAGTTAAATAACATTTTTTTGGTCATCTATCCTTTACTATTAACTTGGTTCAACAATACAAAAACTTCACTTGGTTCACGCAATTTAACGAACTCTCCAAAGGAACAAAGAAATGATCAAAACAGATTTGGTTGACAGGGTTGCTTTAAGAACAAAATTAACAAGAAAAAAGACAATGATAGTAGTCAATTCTTTTTTATCAAGTATCACTGACTCATTGAGTGAAGGCAATGAAGTAGAAATTAGAGGTTTTGGAAGTTTTCGGATTAAACAAAGGGAAGCTCGAGTTGGTCTAAATCCGAAAACTGGAGTGAAGCTATTAATTCCTGCTAAAAAAGCACCCTACTTCAGACCCGGTAAAAATTTAAAAATCGCTGTTAATAAAAAAAGGACTATTGATCAAACAAATAGAGTGTTCTCTTTGCAGGACCACACTCAAATTGTATGAATATTTTTGTTGCTAATTAAAGTTACATGAGTTCGTTACTAATAAGTCATATAAATTTAGTAAAAATTATTCTGGAGAAATGGCAGTGAAAAAGCTTAATTATGATGAAAAAAGTCAGTTAAGCACTCGTATAGCTATTTTAAAATCTCAATAAAATGCTGCAAAGGGACACATCACCTCTGTGTGACAAACCTATCTAGTTCATTAGCGAACTTGAACCGCTCCTTTTGGCCAAAGCTGGGAGGACCTACGGTTTCTATACCGCTGCCACGCAACTCGTCCATAAAGTTACGCATGTCTAATAACTGTCCGATATTGTTTTTATCATAAATTTTCCCACGCGGGTCGAGGGCTTTCGCTCCCTTTGCTACAATGCGAGCAGCCAAGGGGATGTCTGCTGTTATAATCAAATCTCCATCTTCGCATTTATTAACTATCTCATCATCCGCAATGTTTGCCCCAAGTCCAACTTGTATCGACTGGATAAAAGATGATTCTACTAAGCGTAATCTTTGATTAGCAACAAACGTTACCATTATCTCCTTCCTCTTAGCCAAACGGAACAAAATATCTTTAACCGGTTTGGGGCAGGCATCTGCATCCACCCATATTTTCATTTTTATCCTTACTAATCAATTTGGGACCCGTAGTCCGATATTTTATTAATATACTACCTCGTCGATGGAGCCTTAACACTTTAGCGAGATAGTATGCAAAAACCTTAATTCAGGCAAAACTAAATACTGCACCAAAAACACCTCCAAATATTCCGCCCCAAACAACCAGCCACCCCAGATGAACTTTGATAATTTTTTTAACCATTTCCTTAACTAATTGAGGCGTTAATTCATTTAATCGCTTATCTATAATCGTTTCTATTTTAGACACAATGCCCTGACCTACTTTCCGAGAATCCAATCCCTGCTTCAAGACACCTTTAAAACGCTCAGACTCTACCATTTCACGCAATGTAGCTTTCATTTTTTCCATAAAGGGTTCTCTTAAAGATACAAGCGCTTGCTCTCCTCCTATCATTTGTATCATTGCGCCAAAAGTAGACTCCATTATAGAGGTCACTAACCCTTTATAAATTTTATCATAATCAACTGCATTCAATAGTGGATCAATATTAAAAGTATGGCTACCCTGCTGTCCCTCCGCTTCAATAAACTGTTCAACATTTTCCAATGTAAAAAACTGCTTCATCATTAAGTCTTTAATCGCTAACTTAAATCCATCAAAACGATTAGGAATAACTCCTGAACCATATAAAAATGGCACTTTCTCAAACAACATATGGATCGCCAGCCAGTTGGTGACTGCACCTGAGAGCGCAAAAAAGCCAACTGATTTCATCAAATCTGGTTCTAATGGAAATAAATAACCGGCAGCAATAATTAAAGCAGCAATTAAATTAGTTAAAAAGCTTTTATTGAGAATATGATTCATTCTTATTGTCTTTCTTAATTTTTTTAATATGACATAACGGGTTTCAATCAACCGTTCCTTTCTTAATCAGAAAAAAAACCCTTAAATCCTAATTAATACTTTCAATTATTTTCTAATATGATTTTCCCAATATGCTTATTGGTTGCAAATAGAGCGTGTGCTTCATTCGCTTGATCAAAGTCAAATTTTTCCTCATGAATAAGTGGCTTAATCGACCCCTCATCTATCCATTTGGCGACATTATTCAAAACAAAGCCATGATGGGCTCGACCTTTTCCTGTAAGCATTGGTAAAAGCATAAATACTAAATGTAAGCTTAGTCCCTTCATATGCATCGGCGTTAGATCATGCTGATTACCACCAATAATACTGATCACTTGACCACTGACTTTAGCAGCTTCTAAAGATTTATCGAGGTTGTCC
>JABHTG010000055.1 GCA_018697205.1 Nitrospina sp.
AGTCGTTCTTCTGTCATTCGTAAGTTTGTTAGTAGTGGACTGAAGAATTACTATGAATATTTGGAGAATAACAAACTGGTGAAAGGACAGTAAATAGGGATGGGTGTATGAGTAAAGTCTGATGTTACTTTTCGACAGTTCCTTCCCAGTTTCCAATCTTTTCCAAATAAAAAAATTTCTCGTAGGAAAAACCACTCCCCAGAATTTTCACTTCAAAATACAGTGTATTTTGACCAAACATAAACGTGTTATGAACGTGTTACACGTTTTTATGGGTTTAATTATATATAACCACTTTAAAATCAATGCGCCTGGAAGGATTCGAACCTTCGACCTACGGATTAGAAGTCCTATCCAACTATCAAGCAACAACTTTCAACAACACATAACAATAACAAATTTAATGTTTTGAAAGAAACTGTTAGTTATCCTTTGTTGTGGAAAACTGCTATTATTTGCTGCTAAGTGGCCCATTTTTGGCCCTAAAACATCATACAAACATCTCAAAAAATAATGTTGGATGTCCAATACAAACCCACTATTCGAGATGGTTTTGAAGACGAACACTCATCGTTACTAAAGGAGGTGAGAATGTTACAGGAATTAAAGATTACATCTTACGCAGTCATTTATTTTTTAGTGTTTGGTTTTTCTTTTATAGCTCTCCAAGTAACAACGGAGGAAGTTAAAGCAGCAACGGGGGTTTGTGAACTAATAGAAAGAATAAGAAATATGAAGGACACTCAGGTTATGAGCTGTGGTAAAGAGAGATATCAGATTCCAAGATGGTCCAGAGTCGAGGATGGTGGAATAGGCAGAGTGGAAGAGTCCGAGTGTAATAAGAATACGTCGGAGTGGCCACTCGGCCAAGTATGAATGTACCCAATATCCAATCTCTTACTCCTCTAAGGGGAATCGCGGCCTTATTGGTATGTGTTTACCATTTTCACTCGAAGTATGTTCTTACAGATGAAATTTTGAAGGTAACCAGTTTTTTTTCCAAAGGGTATCTATGGGTGGATTTCTTTTTCATTCTTAGCGGATTTATTATGTGCCATGTTTATTTAAAAACCTTTTCCTCTGAAACTAGTCGGGTTGATTATAATAAGTTTATCTTTTCACGTTTTTCACGCATTTATCCATTACACATTTTTATTTTTTCTTTACTTTTTGTTCTAGAGATTGGAAAACTAATTCTTCTCAATGCGTTTCAATACAAGCTTGGATCTGAACCTTTTGGCCAGATCTCACCTAGCAGACACAGAAAATTACGGTCAATTATTCCTACAATTTTTCTACTTCCAAATTTAGGTCGATGGAACCCCCCCGCTTGGTCTATTTCCGCTGAATTTGCTATGTATTTAATCTTCCCCTTTTGTTTGCGTTTTTTTATAAAAGGTAAATATTCCCAGGTATTTTCAAAGATGACTTTACTTTTTCTGGGGTTATTGGTTTTTAGGTTATTTCTTGAGGAGAGTAATGGACGTATTAGTGGATTGCACCCCTCTTTTAATGGATGGGTCCAGTGTTTCTTTGAGTTTTTCTTAGGGGTGTTGGTTTACAGAGTTTTTAAAGAAGATTTATTACGAACTATATTAGGTAATAATTTGTTTCTTGTAGCTGTATTAATATCAATAGCAATAATCATGCATCATAGTTTTAATGATATTTTCTTAGTCCCTTGCTTTATTCTTCTTATACTTTCGGCATCATATTGCAAAGGATTCATTTCGAATGTATTAAATACCAAAGCGATGATATTTCTCGGAGATATTTCCTATTCAGTTTATTTAGTTCATGGACCTTTAATGGAAATATGTGAAAACTTATGGGAATTGGCATTCAAAACGAACCTGATATTATCTTTATCGAATACCGTAGATGTAGGGGCGATTGTCGTGAGTTTTTTATTTTTATCTCTTGTTATTTGTGCGGCAACCTTGACTCACAAATACATAGAAGTTCCTTTTAAGAGACGATTAAAGGAATCGCAATTTTCCAATAAATATATTTTTACCTGACGTATTGCCCGATGCGTCTAACATCTGCACCTTGCTCATAAAGCTGGGTCTTACGTTCAAGAAAATTTGCTAGAGTCTTCGGGGCTATTGACAGCCCCTTAGGCTCAAAGCTATATCCTAAAAAGTCGAAGCCTTTAGCGATCCGACCTATGAAAGTCTTCTCAGGATGCTTCTCCACTTTTAATTCGTTGAGTGTTTGATAGTGGTTAACACCAACGCTCCAGACCTTAACTTTTGTTAACAACTTCTCAACATTTCTCAACATGACATTAACAACCTTTAACATCTTCCATCTTCTCTAACTTGTGTTTCATTGCCTGTTTCACACTCGGTTTCTTGAGTAATCGACTGGCGGATGCCTTTGCACTCTGATATTTTGCCGTTGGGTGCAACTTTAAATAGGCACGAGTTCCGTTCCTGTAGCACTCCTCAGACAAGTAGTAACAAATGAAGGAATGCTCCTGAACCATTCCCCTGAATGTGCTGGCAATATACGGACTGCTAACAATTAGCATATGCCAAGTTTCCTTCAAAGAATTTCAGGGCCATTAATGGATTTCTCCTTTGAATATCACTTTTGCCTCGTGAAGGGTTTTTAACTCATCCAAAGTCAAACCTCTCAATGCTTCCGTCTCCTCTTTCGTATATTTTGGGATTGACGAATCAGGAACCCTGGTTGATTTATTTTTCACAAAGTAAACACTCTGGTTCAGGTAGCCCGAAAATATTTGAATCCAGCCTTGCTTTTGATAAAGGCGGGTGGCCTCGGTTATATGAGTAGACCTTTTTTCGCTTAATTCGCTTTTTTCGCAGTCTATGGTTTGAGCCAGTGCTTCAGCTTCGTGAACAACTAAAGTTACTTCACGCTTTTCTTTGATTTCTTTGGTAGTAATTTTTGCGGTCTCTATCCAACTCATTAACATTCTCCCTGAGTACTAG
>JABHTG010000141.1 GCA_018697205.1 Nitrospina sp.
CGGGGGCATTACTTGGGCAGTGTGCACCTTTAAAAACCTTTCGAGAAGCTTCGTTTGGTCCAAGAAGATAACTTTGCTGTAATTGGTGAGCTGACCAAGAATCGTGGAATCCACCACCTGAGGAAGCTGGGGTCGCATGCTCTTTTATTTTGTTCTGCAACTTATCCATCAACTGCATGAAGGTTTTGTCAAGCCGATCTTGACGCCCTTCCATACCCTCCATCATTTCTTCGTAGTCTATTTGAGCTTCTAGTTTCTCCAACCAAGCTGGACGATCATGTGTTTTTTTTGCTTTGTGATCGGATGCACTATGCTCAGTTACAGCAGTAGCATTCGAGACAAGCCCAAAACTAAAAGCTAAAGTAATAACAACAAGCGCTTGAAATGACTTACAGCCTTTGGTGATGCGACGTAACATGTTGATACCTCCCTTGGAAATTTAAACTACCAAAAATATAATCCTAAAATAAATGAATATATAAAAACGGCTAATAAAACCGTACCATTCAACATAAATGTATAATTTAAACCGTGAAAACTTATCACTTTTTAGAGCATTTGCAAAGTCTAATTTAACTTCTTTGAATTAATTCAAAGCGAAATTTGTCATTATTTCTCAAAATTAGTAAATGCACTTTCGCTCCACCTAGAACTGAATCTATAATCGCTTTAAATTCAACAGGCCCTAAAACAACCCTCCCGTTAATCGCCTCAATAAGATCTCCCACTTTAAGCCCCTCTTCATCAGCAACTGATCCTGAGAAAACCCTAGATACAATAATTCCTTTGCCACTGTCAAGACTTTCTACCTCTATACCTAAAGGTGAATCACCCATATCTTGAAGTGATTTATTGGAAGCTTGCTCAAGTCGTTTTTTTTGGTTTTCCAACTTAACTGTTACTATTTGCAACTTTCCGTCTCGAAGAATATCTAAATTTACCGATTGCCCAGGCGAAAAAGAGCCTATTAACCTAATCATCCTGCTCGGTGTACCAACAGCGGTACCACCTATCTTTAAAATCACATCTCCAATACGAACTCCTGCACGGTGGGCGGGATCCCCCTCGAAAACAGAGTTCACCCAAACACCCTCGCCTGCTTTTCCTTTTACTTCTTGCGCAATTTTCTCTGTTACTAATTCAATGCCAACACCCAACCAACCCCGTCGAACCTCGCCAAATTCAAGTAGTTCATCCACAACCTTACGAACAATATTTGAGGGAATGGCAAAGCCTATACTCTGAGCATAATTTATAATAGCTGTATTAATTCCTATAATTTCGCCTCTAATATTTAGTAGCGGACCACCACTATTACCTGGATTAATAGATGCATCTGTCTGAATAAAATCTTCGTAGCGTGAGAGATTTACATTTTCTCTATTTAATCCACTGATGATACCGAAGGTTAGCGTATCATTAAGTCCATATGGATTTCCTACCGCAACTGCTAGTTGGCCAATCTTAAGGCTAGAAGAATCACCCAGTGTAGCCGTTGACAGAGGTGTCTCAGATTCAATCTGAACGACGGCAAGATCAGTATCCTCGTCTGTTCCCAAAACAGTGCCAACTTTTTCATCTCCACCAAGTAAAGTTACCTTAATTTTCCCTGATCCGCGAACAACATGACCATTAGTAACAATAATTCCATTAGCACCATCAATGATTACCCCTGATCCAGCACTAGCAGGCATACCTGAATTCTCTCCTTGCCGACGAATCGAAGGCGAGGGAGGTACATATGCTGAAAGACTCACGACCGATGGACGAACCTTATCAGCAAGGGATACTAGCGCATCTTCAAGATCCGCCAAAAGATTTGATCCGGTTGAACCAGCATGAATAGAATTAGCAAAGACAAGAATAAAAAATACTAAGGAAAGTAGCTTCAATAATGATTTTTTTTTTAACAGGTGACTCATTCGCAGTTTAATTAACTAGAGTTCTTAAAGGAGTAAACTACTAATAAATTTTTAAGCAAGAGTATTGAATAAATTCTAAAATGTTACTAATTCTAGCAAGAAATAATATCTTTTTAAAGATACTAGTGCGAAATATGTATGACTTGGCTTAGACTTGGCTTAAAATTGAAAGTGTTACTTTAAGTGTTTAAATACTCTCAGCAATAACAATTTTCTTTCATCATTCCAAAACATAGTAAAAATAGAAATATGAATCATTATAATTTTGAATCAAAATCAGCCCAAGAGATTTTAAAGTGGAGTATAAGCGAATTTGGCCCAAAAGCAGGGCTCGCTTCAAGCTTTGGTATGGAAGACATGGTCATAATCGATGTGTTGAGCCAACTAAAAGGAGACATTACGATTTTCACATTAGATACTGGACGTTTACATGAAGAAACCTATGAGGTAATGGAGCGAGCGCGATCCAAATACGGCGTCACAATCAAAGTCTATTTCCCTAATAAAGAAGACGTGGAAAACCTACAGAGAAATAAAGGATTCTTCTCTTTCCGTGAAAGCATGGAAAATAGAAAGGAGTGCTGTTCCATTCGCAAGATAGAGCCTCTAAATCGTGCACTCTCAAACTTAGATGCCTGGATCACAGGGCTAAGGAGGGACCAAGGGCTAACGCGAGTCGATGTTGAAAAAGTTGCTATCGATGATAACCATAATTCTATACTTAAGATCAACCCATTGGCAGATTGGTCATTGAAAATGATCGAGGAGTACATAAAAATTAATGATGTTCCTATCAACGCTTTACATAAAAAAAACTACCCAAGTATCGGCTGCGCCCCTTGCACCCGCTCGATAGAAAAAGGAGAAGACATAAGGTCGGGACGGTGGTGGTGGGAAAACCCCGAGCACAAAGAATGCGGACTCCATCCTCGATCATAAAAATAAAAAAAACCCGCTTTTAATACTTGGAAACGGGGCGCAAACTACTATTTTTCAATTTTACGCATCATCCGCTCAGGGTCGGACAACACTTCAACAATCCACATTACGATTGACCGAACCATTTCTTTCAAAACCCCCAAACGATTCCCCTTATACTGAATCTTTCCTTCACACCAAGAAGTTCTCATTTTTTCTTCAGCCTCAGCAAGAAGGAAAGGTAGAATCTGAAACGATACTATCCCTACCAACATAAATTCTTTTAAAACTTTACTCTTCACAAAAAAACATATCCCTGACCCCGTAGAAAACAATTCCATAAGTGTTTGAGGTGACGTTGTCTTCACGAAGATCATAGAAACCCACACCATACATACCAACTTTGATACAGCAAAAACACTACAGTTTAGGCCCTCTTTTGTAATAGGCAGAGAAAATTCACTAAATAAATAAAGTGACACCCCTGGAGTCATAAATAAAGGAGTCACACCAAGTACCAAAAGTAAAAATTTGAGTGCCGCCAAATGTTTCCACGCATCTAAAATAAATATCCCTGAAACCAACATTCCCAGATGGCACAAAAAAAACATAAACAAAAGTACTAATCCACTCCCTATACTAGTAATAAAAATACAAGCTAAAGCTAAAAGTATTTTCGAGCCTGATCCTGCTGCGTGGAGAACAGAATTACCCGGACAATAACCATAATTTTGAATACTTGCCATAAACAGTAGACCCAACTTAATATTACTAAAAAAAAATCCCAATATTGTGTATGCTAAAGTGTCGTAAGTAGAGTACGACTATAAGTCCACTTAAGCAAACTCAACAATGGCCTCTAAAAACCTCATCGAAAAAACTCGCTATCATGTAGAAAAAGAGTTGGCGGGTGATAGCTCCGGTCACGATTGGTGGCATATCTATCGAGTTTGGTCTGTCGCAAAAAAAATTGCAGAAGAAGAGAATGCTGATCAAACAGTAGTGGAGCTTGCTGCCCTTCTACACGATATTGCAGATTGGAAATTCAATGATGGAGATGAATTAGCTGGACCTAAGCAAGCTGCACTATGGTTGAATAAAAATAAAGCTCCTCTAAAGCTAGTTGATGCAGTGTGTAAAATTATTTCAACTCTATCGTTCAAAGGAGCAAACGTAGCTACTCCCATGACCACAATTGAAGGCAAAATAGTTCAAGATGCAGATCGCCTAGACGCTATTGGAGCTGTAGGGATAGCACGTACATTTGCATATGGTGGGAACAAAAACCGTTTGATATACCACCCCGATGAAGCTCCTGTCGTGCATGAAAGTTTTGAGCATTATAAAAACAATAAAGGACACACGATCAATCATTTCCACGAAAAACTTTTATTGCTCAAAGATCGAATGAATACACAAACTGCAAAAAAAATTGCTGAAGGTAGGCATTCCTTCATGCAAAACTACTTAAATCGCTTTTATAAGGAATGGAATGGTGACGCCTAAAGTTATCAAGCAAGCCGCGAAGCTAATCAATAATGCAAAACGAGTTCTATTTCTAACAAGCGCAGGAATGAGCGCAGACTCTAATATTCCAACTTTCAGGGATAAAGATGGCTACTGGAAAAATTTCCCACCGTTTAAAAAAAAAAATCTTCAAGCTCAGGATTTGGCAAGCCCCTGGGCCTTCAGAAATGAACTGGCCCATGCATGGGCCTTTTACGAATGGAGACGACAAAATGCTAGTAAAAACACACCCCATGCTGGGTATAAGATCATAGATAAATGGATGAAAAATCACTTTGAAGATGCATTCATTCACACTACAAACACTGACGGTTACCACCTTCGATCAAAATGTCCAGCTAATCAAATAATAGAAGTGCACGGATCAATGTGGCGACTCCAATGTCTCGAAATTTGTTCGCATGATTTCTGGGATGAAGAAACTGTCCCTCTTTGCAAACTCGACCAAGAAAATATGAGAGCTTCCAACTATCCAAGCTGTCCTCAATGCCATGCAACTGCGCGCCCCCATATACTGATGTTTGGAGACATGGATTATGTAGGTCACCCTGAACAAGAAAAAAATTTTGAACGTTTTGTAAGGGAAGAAGTTGACCTTGCCATATTAGTGGGTAGTTCCGGAGCAGTTCCTACAAATGACTACCTTGCCCTTGAACTTAAAAATAGAGGCACAAAACTCATTAATATAAACCCAGATCAATCTGCCAACAACATTGCCCAAGCAGAGATTTTCATTTCACTCAAAAGCAGGGATGCATTTTCTCAACTTGACGAATTAATTCCTTGATCCGTAAATTAACGAGATTCCCTAATTATTCAGTCCCAATTAAGCATTCCTATCTAGATAAACTTATAGTATGATTTGAAAATATTTTTTTATCGCAAAAAATAATTGAAGGTTGAGAGGCTTGAGATGAAAATTACTATAGCTGCGTTTGTTTTATTTTTCATGAGCAATATTCCTGTGCATGCAGGTTGTAAGAAATCGGATATCTGTTCTATGCTTGGAAAAATGAATCACTTTTCCATCTTAGATAAATGCCCTAACTCAGGTCCCCTATTAGCAGAATGCAAAAAAGTTAAATTAACCACAATGGAAGATCTCCCTCCAGGAGAATTCATTGATAACCAGGATGGAACCATAACTGATACAGCTAATAAACTGGTGTGGATGAAGAAAGGCGAACGCGACAAAGAAGGTAATCTTAATAAGGTCAAACTCAAAATAGCTAAAAAGTTAGCTACAGCTTCCAATGCTAGTGGTCGTTCTAATTGGCGCATCCCATCACTTCCTGAATTTAAAACCTTATTTTTCCCAAAACGAATTCTTAATGCCGGGGGGAAAAAAGCTTGGATAAATCCGATCTTTGACGATGGGGTTGGTCACTATTACTGGACAAGTACCACCTGCGCCGAAATTTCTGTAATCACAGATAGATACCAAAAAAAAACTTGCCAGCAAGGGGAGTCTGCAGCGTGGTTAGTACATTTCAATATCAATGCAATATTTTGGCACCACAAGAGCGAAGATTATCATGTCTGGCTTGTAGCAGACATGGAATAATCTAAATACGTGATAGTATCTCTTACACATTATATTTTTCTAAAAAATATCTTCTTTAAATATCAGTTCAAACTAACCACGACTAAATCTAGATCGCCATTTCTAGCTCAAAAAACAATCATACTCTAATCTAACAAAGTTTCTACTTTTAGAAACAGAGATACCTCATTCACATAATAGTATTATTTTAAAATCTAAAATTGATCTTTTATAATTTATGCCACGATAAACTAACAGCACTTCTAGAGATATATTAAAAAATTATAGAAAGGAAATTTAAAAATGATATTAGATGGTGAAATCACTGAAATCGCAAATCCACCCAATAAAGCTGATCGTTTCAAGAATGTTACTATTTGGGTTTCAACAACAGAAGAACATGCGGAGCTAACTTTCCCGGTTGATGATTTTCAAAAACTAGACCTTAATGAGGGTGACAAAATTACAATCAAGATCGAGAAAAAATTTGATATAGATGCTATGGCACAAGATCTTTTCAAAGGAAAGTTTTAACGATCAACAAAAAAACCAATATTACTGTCAAGTTACTTTAAGGTTGTTTAATTTTTTTTAATTTATTTGCCATGAGGTTCTCAGTGATTTTTCTAAAGACTTTACCCGCATGAAAAAAGCAACTGACTTGAATCATTTGAACGAGTTTAAGCTTATAGAGCGTATTCGTTCTAGACTCAACACCAATTCACCTAGAGTGAAAAAAGGAATAGGTGATGACTGTGCTATTTTCTCAACACTCCCAAATAAAATACAGCTTATATCTACAGACGCCCTCATCGAATCAATTCATTTTGATTTAAAAACAATCTCTCCAAAACAGTTGGGGGGTAAAGCTATGGCTGCAAACATAAGTGATATTGCGGCAATGGGAGGGACCCCCTACCTGGCAGTTATTTCCCTAGGTCTCCCCACATCAACTTCTATAAATTTTATAGATAAGCTTTATCTTGGGCTACAAACAATATGCAATTCATATAGAATTAAATTAGCAGGAGGCGATACTGTAACTTCTCCAAAGCAATTATTCATAAACATATGTGTTTTAGGTGAAGCTTCTAAAAATAGAGTATTTTGTAGAGAAGGCGCAAAACCAGGCGATCAGATTTTTGTTACAGGCAACCCGGGAGATTCTGCTATGGGTCTTAGGATTCTAATGAAAAAAAACAAGAATTTAATTTCTACAAATCACAAAAATATTTTAATAAAAAAACATTTGGAACCAACCCCCAGGATAAAAGAATCAAGACTTCTGGCAAAATCAAAACTAAAAGTTACATCAATGATTGATGTGAGTGACGGACTTACTCAAGATTTGGGGCACCTTTGCACCAAAGATAAGCTTGGAGCAAATTTATACGAGGATAAACTTCCTATTTCTAATGCATTAAATAGCGCTTGTATGCAAAAAATACATACTTCAACTAAATGGGTTCTTCAAGGTGGTGAGGATTATGAATTATTATTTACAATAAAGCCCGAAGATGTTAAAAAACTAAAGAGTTTGTTTTTAAAGGCTGATACCGTAATATCACATATCGGGGAAATCACTAGGCACCCAAACAAAATAACCCTAATAAAGAGGAATGGAAATAGAGTTTCTCTTAAACCGGAAACGGGATTCAATCACTTCAAGCGAAAGTAGTGGGGTTGAGCTTGTTTCCTAAATTAATATTTACCCTCCAGATAATTCTTAATAACTTAGCTTCAACTGCACCGGCAACATTAGGAGCCGAATAACACCTTGGACGAATCTATATTACTTCATATCCTTATTTTAACAGTACTACTTATTTTATCTGCTTTCTTCTCGGCATGTGAAGCAGCATTTTTCTCTCTTACATCGATCCAGTTAAAGGAATTAAAAGAAACAAAAGGTCGATGGGGACTAGTCGCAAACAATCTCATTGAAAAGCCCAGAGAACTGCTTATAACAATTTATATTGGAAACGAGCTAGTCAATATCAGCGTATCAGTTATAACAACCTCTATATTTATAACTACATTTGGTAATATTGGTGTAGGTATCGCTATAGGAGTAGGAACTTTTCTTTTGCTTGTTTTTGGAGAAATCATTCCAAAAACACTTTCTCTACAATTCCCCCAAACTTATGCCGTTGTAGCTGCATATCCTCTCAAACTTTTTGCTTCAATAGTTCAACCCATACAATTACTACTCACATCACTTGCTGAAAAGTTTATATCTTTTATTGGTTTTACGTTTAGCAAAGATAAAAAAACCGCAATAACAGACGATGAATTTCGCACAATGGTTCAAGTAGGAGAAGGAGAAGGTGTGATTGACTCAGAGGAAAGCGAGCTTATACATAATGTTATAAAGTTTGGAGAAACAACAGCAGCAGAAGTCATGACGCCTAAAATAGATATGTTCACATTATCAATCGACGACAAACTTGAAGATATCTTACCGCGTATTATTGAAAATTTTTATGCCCGCGTTCCCGTTTTGGATAATGATGGCGAAACCTTTGTTGGTATTTTATTCACCAAAGATTTAAATAAATTAAAACACTTGCCACCTGAGAAATTTAGCCTTAAAAGCGTCTTACGTCCTTTTCTATCAATTCCTCAAACAAAAAAAATCAAGGAACTCCTCCAAGAGTTTAAAAAAAGAAAGCGCCATATGGCTGCAGTTCTCGATGAGTACGGCACTATCAGTGGGTTAATAACGTTAGAGGATATTTTAGAAGAATTAGTTGGTGAAATTGATAGTGAAATGCGCCTTGAAGAAAATCCTTTAACTCAAGTTAGTACAAATAACTTTCGCCTTTTAGCTACCTACCCTGTTAGTGAGTTTAATGAATATTTCGGAACTCAACTTCCCAAAGAGGAGTTCGACACAGTTGGTGGTTTTGTATTTGGCCTTTTTGGCAGAATACCTCGCTCAGGAGAAGCAATTGCCTATGAAAACTTAAAATTCATGGTTGAAAAAATGAAGGGAGCTCGAATACTAAATCTTCACCTTACTGTTATATATTCGGTTACGAACGGTAACAAAGAAGATGTGGAGGAAAAAAAATAGTGGACCTTTCAACAACCTTAATCTTGATCGGTGTCTTCATTCTCGTTGAAGCTTTTTTCTCAGGATCAGAGATTGGGATGATTGCTATCAACCGAATTAAAATGAAGCAACAAGCTGATGAAGGAAATCAATCAGCACAAATTGTTCTTAATTTACTAAACTCACCTGAAAAATTATTCGCCACAACTTCACTGGGAACTAATTTATCTGTTGTTTCTAGCACTTCTATTTTTACAGCATACATGGTAACGCATATGGGGAAGCAAGGTGAACTTTTGGCTATGATCATTCTTTCTCCTATCATTTTATTTGGAGGAGAAATTGTTCCAAAAATGATCTTACAAAACCGCGCTGATTCGATTATGCCAATTTTTATCAGACCACTTAATATGAGCCTAATGATTCTCTCTCCAATCATAAATTTTTTTACAAGCATATCAAACTTTATCACCAACAAGATGATTCGATTACCTCCAGAAGATAAAAAGTCATTCAGTCGCGATCAAATTATACAGGTTCTCAGTTTAGACTCTCAGACAATAGAACTCGATGCGACAGAGCGAACTATGATCCACAAAATTTTTAACTTTGGTGAAATTACTGTCGAGCAATGTATGGTACCACTAGTTCAGCTTATAGCTATTAGAGATGACTCAACCTTAGCTGAGGCACACCAACTTGCAGTGGACACTGGCTTTTCAAGGTTTCCAATCTTTCACGAAAGAATGCATAATATCATAGGGGTTCTTAATACTTTCGACTTATTAAATGAGTCCATAGATGACTCACCCTTAACACATCTTATTCGACCGGCACATTATATTCCTTCAAATAAAAAAATTGATGATCTACTTAAAGAGTTGCAAAAAAGAGGATTGCATATGGGGGTGGTCGTAGACGAATACGGTGGGTGTATTGGGCTAACTACAGTAGAAGACTTACTAGAAGAAATTGTAGGAGAAATAGAAGATGAGTACGACAAACCTGAACAAAAATTCCAAGCATACCCAGGAGGTGGTTACATTATCGATGGAGAAATGGAAATAGACGCCATCAATGAAATAATCAGACTGAATCTACCAACAGGAGACTACGAAACTCTCGCCGGATTAATTTTAAACCGCTTGGAAACAATCCCACAAACTGGCGAACAAATCACAGTCGAAGATGTTCGACTCACAGTGAAAGAAACAAGTCGGCGAAAAATTCAATCCATCATCGCAATAAAAGTAACACATGAAAATCCAGCAACACCACCAAGAATTGATTAACAAAATAAACTATATAATACCCCTTTCATTCTCTAATTCTTTATAGGCTTCCATAATCTCTAAAAATTTAAGGTGCGCTTTCTGTGCCTCATCTTCTCCTAGGTGTGCTGTTTTATCAGGATGGTAGGCCATGACCATTTGATGGTATGCTTTTTTAACTTCTGCATTGGATGAATTGGGGGACACCCCAAATAAAGTGTAGGGTGTTTTCAAAGCAATAAGGTAGTATTTTTTACGAATTAAATCATGTTGCTCATATGACAAACTTAAAAGTTTTGATAACGAGTTTAACTCATTCTGAACTACCTCAGTTAATTGACCCTCAGATAAAGCTACTCGGTATGCTAGTGCAAGCAATAGTGAAGTATAATGATCATTGCAAGCTTTACAATATTGTCTGACAATTGGATCTAAATCCGGGTTCACCTTCTGTGTTTGATCAACAACATTATCAATGAAATTTAGTTCTTTTATCGAATAATTAAGATTTTTTTGAAAAAAAAATTTAATCGCCGTTCGCGCTTGAGGTTTGACGGTTCCTCTGACCATGGAAATTTTTGTCATTACAACCGCAATGCACGTAACAAAAACTCCTTGATCGATAAGCCCTGGAAGTGATTTTTGAATCTTACTCTGGAGTTTCTTGGTTAAAATATGCTGCAAAGCGCCACCTATAACAGCACCCATTGGCCCACCCCGCAAAAACCCCATCCCCGCACCAACAATCCAAGACATTTAATACAACCTCTTTATTAAGAAATGAAACGGAATATACCCAAAAACCTCCTCAATATTTATTATAAAACTTAGTAGCGATAATAGAAGAAGAGTGAAATAATTTTAGCACTAGCATTAGCACTAAAACTTCAGCTATAGGTATCTATGATAACAAGAGTTATCATCTAATAATATTAATTTAACCAACCCTAAAGGAAATCTATATGATTAAACATATTGTAATGTTCAAACTAAAAGATAAAAATAAAGAAAACATCGAAAAAGTCGTTAGTGCACTCAAAACTCTCGAAGCAAGTATCGATGTGTTGCGCTCTGCAGAAATTGGAGTAAATTTCACTGAGTCGGAGAGAAGCTACGACATAGTACTTACAACGGAATTTGATAACCTTGATGGTTTTAATGCGTACGGACCTCACCCCGAACATGCTCCCGTTATAGAAATAGTCCGTTCACTGTGTTCCGGATCAGTTGTTGTTGACTATCGGGTATAAATCCTGCTACCAATAAACTGAGACAAAGGTTAATAAATTACCAGGGCAAAAAATTAACTTCAAACATTCATCCCAAACTCTCGATCAACAAAATAATCTCTTGAAATTCAATATTTAAAGTGGTACCTTCTCCGCAATTTTAAAGTATTGCCAAAATAAAAAAATAAGTAGCAAAAAAATTAAGCGGGAAGTCATAAATGCTTAACTCTAACGTAAAATCATATTTTTTATCACATTTACATTAGACATTCTAACGTTAAAGGAATTTTAATACACAATACCCCGTGAAGACGACAAAAACACCAAGACACAAATTATGAGGAGATATTAGAATGCCTACAAAAAAAAAGTCCTCTAAAACAAAAGGACCCAACAAAAAAAAAGTCTCTAAAAAAATGCAGAAAAAGACTGCCAAAAAGAAAACCACATCCAAAGCCAAGGTTCAAAAAAGCACTAAAACAAAGATAAAGAAAAAAGCAAAAACAAAGACAAAAGCAAAGACAAAAACAAAGACAAAAACAAAGACAAAGATAAAGACAAAGATAAAGAAAAAAACAAAAACAAAGACAAAAGTAAAGACAAAAACAAAGACCAAAACAAAGACAAAAACAAAGACAAAAGCAAAGACAAAAGCAAAGACAAAAGCAAAGACAAAAGCAAAGACAAAAGCAAAGACAAAAGCAAAGACAAAAGCAAAGACAAAAGCAAAGCTTAAATCAAAAGTAAAAGCAAAAGCGAAGACTGAAAGCCCTCAACCCAAGATTGTCAAACCAAAAAAAATAAAACTGGATACTGCGACAATCAAAATCAGACAACAATTGGTAATCAATCAACAGGAGTTACTCAATATTATTCAATCAAGTCACTCTGCAGAACGGAATACAGCCGAATCAAATTTCAGCAATGAAATCGACATGGCATCTAGTTTGGAAGGAAGAGAAATGATGTTCCAACTCACAAGCCGGGACAGAAACGAGTTAAAAATGATACAAGAAGCAATTTACAAAATCGATCATGGAACCTACGGAATTTGCGAGAGTTGCTCAAAGGGGATAAGCTCAAAGCGATTAAAAATCTTACCTTTGTCCTCCCTATGCATTGAATGTAAAGAAGCTATGGAACAAATTTAAGGAATTAGTTAGGGCCCTATTTACCGTGACATTTTTTAAATTTTTTTCCACTCCCACAATGGCAAGGATCATTTCGGCCTACTTTTTTATCATCTCGCCGAATCGTTGATGGTTTGATCTCTTCTGAATTGGTTCCTCGATGCTCTACTATCTTTTTTGACTGATTTTGTTCAGCAGAAAGCTCGGTACCTTCTTCAATTTGAACTTTGAATAGATACTCAGTAACACCTTCACGAATCTGATGCATCATTTTACTGAACATATCAAACCCTTCTTTCTTATACTCTGTTAAAGGATTTTTCTGTGCATAACCGCGTAATCCAACTCCGTCCTTCAAATGATCCATTCCAAGCAAATGATCTTTCCACAAATTGTCAACAACTTGAAGCATGATCATTTTCTCTAGTTGCCGCATCATATCGGGATCAATTCCACGTTCCTTTGCTGCGTAGCAGTCTTGAATAGAATTCATAATGGCATTATGAAGTTGGTCTCGATCACAGGTTTCTAGTTCAATGCTTTTTGTGCTTGCAATCTCAAGGACCCCTTCTTTTTTTTCAACTAAAACGGAAAATTGTCGCATCATATAATCATTTAGGCCTTGAATATCCCATTCCTCTGGGTATATTTTTTCGGGTGCGATATCATCTAAAACCGCACCTACCAATTCTTCGGCCATCTCCATAAGCATTTCTCTATGATCTATATTTTTCAGGATCTCCCTTCGCAACCCATAAAATATCTCTCGCTGCTTATTCATTACATCATCATATTCAAGAAGGTGCTTTCGAATATCAAAGTTGTGGGCTTCAACTTTTTTCTGAGCATTAGCCACGGCTTTACTTACCATTGGATGTTCTATAGGTTGGCCGTTTTCCATACCAAGTTTTTCCATAATCCCTGAAATCTTTTCCGAACCAAAAATTCTCATTAAGTCGTCTTCGAGCGACAGGTAAAAACGTGACGATCCTGGATCACCCTGCCTTCCAGACCGTCCTCTCAACTGGTTATCAATCCGACGACTTTCGTGTCGTTCTGTACCTGTAATATGCAATCCCCCTAATTCAGCTACCCCTTCACCTAAAACTATATCCGTACCCCGACCAGCCATATTAGTTGCAATGGTAACCCCTTTTTTTTGCCCAGCTTGGGATATAATTTCGGCTTCCTTTTCGTGCTGTTTTGCATTTAGAACATTATGCTTAATACCATATTTTTTTAGTTGGTGGCTTAACTGCTCGGACTTTTCTATTGATATTGTACCTACAAGCACTGGTTGTCCTGATTCGTTACAGTCACGTATTTCTTCAATAAGTGCATCAAACTTTTCTTTTTCTGTTCGGTAGATCAGATCAGAAGAGTCATAACGAACCATTTCTTTGTTAGTCGGTGCAACAATAACCTCAAGTTTATAAATCGAGTTAAACTCTTCTGCTTCGGTATCGGCTGTGCCTGTCATTCCAGAAAGCTTATCGTACATACGAAAATAATTTTGAAAAGTAATGCTAGCTAATGTCTGATTTTCATTTTCAATATTGACACCTTCTTTAGCCTCCAAAGCTTGATGAAGCCCATCACTATATCTCCGTCCCGGCATCATTCTACCGGTAAATTCATCGATAATTACTACCTCTCCGTTATCCACCACATAGTCAACTTCATTTTTAAATAAAGCATGTGCCTTAAGTGCTTGCTGAATACAGTGTAGAGTCTCTATATTCTGAGGATCATAAAGGTTTTCAATACTAAGAAGTTTTTCAACCGTCTCAATTCCTTTATCGTTTAATGCGGCAGTTTTAGATTTTTCTTCAACCTGATAATCTCTTTCTTTACGTAATTTAGGAATAACCTTACAGGCTTCGCTATATTTTAGTGTAGACTCCTCAGCCGGACCAGAAATAATCAGTGGTGTTCTTGCTTCATCGATAAGAATTGAATCAACTTCATCGACGATGGCAAAGTTTAATTCTCTCTGGACAAACTGTTCAAAAGAAAACTTCATGTTATCTCGAAGATAATCAAATCCAAATTCATTATTTGTTCCATAAGTAACATCGCAGCTATAGGCTTGTTTTCTTTCCTCCTCAGGCATATCGTGGTAGACACGCCCTACCGTAAGACCTAAGAACTGATAAATCTCTCCCATCCACTCGCTATCCCTTTTAGCCAGGTAGTCATTAACAGTAACAACATGAGAACCTTTACCACTTAGAGAGTTGAGATAAACTGGAAGAGTTGCAGCAAGCGTCTTTCCTTCTCCTGTTTTCATCTCAGCTATTTTTCCTTCGTGCAAAATTATTCCACCAATCAATTGAGCATCAAAGTGACGCATTTTAAGCGTTCGAATTCCAACTTCCCTTACTACTGCAAAAGCCTCTGGCAGGATATCGTCAAGGGTGGCACCTTTTATTAGCTTCTCTCTAAACTCCTCAGTTTTGGCAAGAAGTTGATCGTTACTTAGATTATTAATAGAGTTTTCGAGAAGGTTTATCTGATCAACTATGATCTGTATTCTCTTAATCTCTCGACCATTTCTTGTGCCAAAAAATTTTTTTAATAAACCAAGTACCATGACTATCTTTATCCTCTAACTATTAAATTAATCTACCATAACTAAATGATGCACTAACTAATGCTAATGCAATCAAAAGCACAAAGAAAATATCATCGATCAGAAATTACTTTATTTAATCGGTACAAGCGACTATTTTATATTCGTTTGATTATGATGACTGGGCTTAAAATCGGGGGGGTATGGAGTCAGCTATCCATCAACATCTAATCTTCCAAGATATAGTTTTTCGGATTCGTGGGAACACCATTTACAAGTACTTCATAATGAAGATGAGGACCTGTACTCCTTCCTGTACTACCTACCAACGCGATGATTTGTCCCCTTTTTACCCTGCTTCCAATCTTGACCAGGTTTTTTGAATTATGACCATAACGTGTAAGGACACCATAACCATGATCAATTTCTACCAATTTTCCGTAACCGCGCTCACGCCCCGCTACCGATACCATTCCATCGGCGGTCGCACGAATAGCCGACCCCGCACGTGAACCAATATCCCAGCCTTCATGTTTTTCTCGAAGTCCTGTAAAGGGTGACTTACGATATCCAAAACCTGAGGTAACCCATCCTCTTGTTGGCCAAATCGATGGTGTAGACTGAAGAAATGACTTCTGATTCTTAAAAAATTGATCCAATTCCTGAAAACTCACAGTTTTAATTTTAGCCTGTATAGTTAAATGACCTAGGTTATTAGACAACTTATTTGCTAATTCTTTAGCCTCATATTCCAACGACGTCTCTAGGCTACTCGACGACAAACCATAAGATCCACCCACACCCAATTCTTTCACACTACTCTGAGGGGAGTTCTCTAAAGCGGTAATCACTCGTAGCTTTTCTTCAAACCTCCCTAGGCGAGCCATATCAGATTCAAAGTTCTTTACTTGCACAGCTATCTTCTCAGCTTCAATTTTTCGTATCTTAGATTCTCGACGGAGCTCAGTGAGCTCAACCTCATCTCCTGCTAAATGATAATATTTCTGAGAAAAAAAGATGAGTGAAGAAACAATACTCAACAAAACAGCTAAAGCTGAATACCCGCCAATACGGAACCAGCGCTTTGAAACACAAAACCTCTTGGGAGATGCTGTCGCTCCTTGGAAAAATACAACTGAATAATCCTCCTCTTCCACGCACAATACTCCAAATTAAATGTTAAACAAAACAACAAGTTAATCCTATATATATCCATACCATCTGTCAACATTAAATGCTTATATCTTAAGGATTTTTACCGTAAATCAGACATCCACAAACAATCATTGAAGATCTTTTATTCTTTCTTTTGCTTGAATGTGCAAAGGATTAAGAATCAAAACTCGATTAAAGTATTTTTGAGCATTTTGGTTATCTCCTTTTTCTTCATGTAAAAGCCCAAGACTAAAGTATGTGGAAACCAACCCAGCCTGGTGATTGATTTTTTTATAAACTCCCTCGATTTCAATCCATTTCAAAATAGCCTGTTCCAAATAGCCGTCATTATATAACTTAAAACTAGCTTGACGCAGATGCCTGCCAACTGCCAAGCCATAGCCTTTAATCCGTTCTGAGTCACCTTCCTCTAAATATAAATTATAATCTGCAACAATCAATTCAGGATTTCCCATTTTTTTATATATTGCTTGCAGGTTACGGAAAAACATAGGTTCTTTTGGGTTTACTCTAATTGCTTCATGAACTAGATTCACCGCCTGAGCATATGAGTTTTGGGTTAGAAGCACCACACCCAAATTATTTAAGGCTAAAGCATTTTCAACATTCAATTCTAATGCCCGATTAAATAGATCCTCTGCCTTTTTTAAATTCTTCTCTAAATAAAAAATATAGCCTACCCCATATAAAGCATGGCTTGAATCAGGTTTACTCACTAAATAACTCTCGATCCAAGATTTGGCATTATCAAGCTTATTCATCGCGTTATAAGCTCGAATCAAGCCTCGAAAAGCGTACCCACCACCCTCTTCTTTGGCAATCAAAGATTTGTATAACAGGAGAGCCTCTTCATTAAGAGCTTGCATAAGCAAAAAATCTCCTCTCTGAATAGGCGATAGTGAAGATAAATTAAAATGGTCTTGAGATTGCGAATGGACTAATAACGGAAAAGATAAGCATAATCCAAGCATAATCCATAAAAAGCCTCGCTTGAAACGCCCATGATTAAAAAAGGTATCCATCATTCGGTAGGAAATACATTCTCCTCTTTAAGTGATTCATCATCTTCTGGGGCAAGGTTATAAAATCGTGTATATTGAGTTTCGAACTGCAACCTCACATCTCCAATAGGACCATTTCTTTGCTTACGAATTAGAATTTCTGCTACCCCAGCATCAGGCGTATCTGAATTATATACCTCATCACGGTAAATAAAAGCCACCACATCTGCATCCTGCTCTATTGAACCCGACTCGCGCAAATCAGAAAGCATAGGCCGCTTATCAGTACGACCTTCAACAGCCCGGCTTAACTGAGATAGTGCCACTATTGGCACATTAATCTCTTTTGCCAAGCTTTTAAGACCTCGAGATATTTCAGAAACTTCTAGCTGGCGACTTTCGGTTTTTCCTCGACTCTGCATAAGTTGAAGATAATCAATAATAATAAGCCCTAATGGTTCTTCTGCAGCAAGCCGTCTGGACCTAGCCCGCACATCCAATAATGATAAGGCTCCAGAATCATCAATAAACATCTTTGCATTAGCAAGCTTTTCACCCGCGCTAGATAATCTAGGCCAATCGCTGCTCGCCAAATAACCAGTTCGAAGCTTACTTGAATTAACCCTTGCTTCCGCACAAAGCATACGCATTCCAAGTTGCCCCTTAGACATTTCCAAGCTAAACATTGCTGTAGCAATATTCGCATGCAAACTTGCATAGCGAGCAATATCCAAAGCAAAGCTAGTTTTTCCCATACTCGGTCGAGCTGCAATAATTATTAAGTCAGAAGGCTGAAGCCCAGATGTCTTATTATCAAAATCAGAAAAACCAGTAGGAACCCCTGTTACCATACCAGGTTGATCAATAAGTTTTTCTATTGATTTGAAGTTTTCCTTAACAACTTCATTCAATGAGTAGAAACTACGCCGAGTTCTCTTTTCAGAAATCTCAAATATTGATTTTTCTGCCGAATCAAGTATCTCTTCAGCACCATCAGACTCATTGTAACTATTCGTGACTATTTCCGTTGCAGTAGTAATAAGGTCTCTCAATATTTTTTTATCACGAATAATTTTAGCGTGATGAGTTACTGCGGTGGCAGTTGGAACAAAATCTTCTAACTGACTAAGGTAGTTGATTCCTCCAGCGGGTTCGAGTTCATTGTTTTGTCGCATGCAATCTGCCAAACTAAGCATGTCAATAGGTTGACTGACTTCAAACAAGGCTCGCATATTTCGAAATATTTTTTGGTGGGAGGCCTTATAGAAATCATCTTCACTTAAGATTTCTAATGCCTTGGACAAAGCGTCTTCGGCTTTGAAGCAAGCACCTATAACACTCTGCTCTGCTTCCAGATTATAAGGAGGAAGCTTGTCCAATGAAATTTGGCTAAGGGCTTGGGCCATATTCCGGACCTTTTGATAAAGATGAAATAACTAAGAAGGGGTTTCTTCTTTAGGTGGCTCCGAAGACTCTTTCGATTTGACCTCCTCTTGCACTACCGAAACTTTTACTGCAACTGTAACATCAGGGTGAAGCTTAACTGACACATCAAAATCACCCAAAGATTTAATCGGTTCTTTAAGCTGCAACTTCCGACGATCTAACTCTATTCCATTACTCCTTAAACTTTCAGAAATATCTTGAGTAGTCACAGATCCAAAAATTTTCCCATTATCACCCGTTTTTTTCTTGAATATACAAAGGGCTTTCTTAATCTCTAAAGCTTGAGCCTCGGCAACTATTTTAATCTTTTTAAGACGACCCTGGACAATGCTTTTCTGGTGATTAAACTGCTTCAGATTCTTGGGTGTCGCTTCAATAGCATGACCATTAGGAATCAGAAAATTTTTTCCGTATCCAGTTTTAACCTCAACCTCATCACCACAACTCCCTAAACCATGAACATCTTCCTTAAGCAGCAATTTCATAATTCCAATTTTCTCCCTCTAATTTTATACCTAACCTTGTGATTTTATTCTTAAAAATGAAACCATTTTTACTTCTCAGTTTTAACCCCTAATACTCTAACTTTTCTCAGGTCCATCCATGAATCGAATACGCCTAGTCCTATAGATGCTCCAACTAATAGAGGTTGAAGGAGGATAACAAAAAAAATAAGAACCCAAAAAAATACTGGTACACTTCTAGACTCTAAGAAAAAAATAGTAATTGCCAACCCTTGAAAAAAATAGGCTACTAAAGTGATTAAAAGAAAGTTTAGCCCAATAGTACCAAGAATATTATTAGTTAACAAAAAGACCGTACTTGAGCCAATCAAAACCCATATCACTTGGTCTGGAACAGTCCAACCAGAAAACCGTTCATGGCAAAATATATCCTCACTGCCAACACGTCTCCACAGAAACCTAGTAGAGTAAAAGTTAATCAATGCAGTTATAAACGTCCCCAAAGCGATGAATGAGGGATAAGCCTGCACTAATGAATCTGATGCCTTACCAGAAAAATCCTGTAACACCTTTAACTCTTCAGACTTATCACCCATTGTCTTAAGAGTTTCTATTGACTGAGCGAAGTGCCCATCAATCTGCTTTTTGAAAAACTCGAGAGGTGTAGACTCTCGGTCGGAAAATACAAAAAGCAATAAAGCAATTGAGAGCATTGCTGAAACCAATGCGCTAAATAAAATACACCTATCAAATGAAAGTCTAAAGCGAATGGTCTCAGCCATAACACCCGCTAAAACACCATACTCTGTAAAAAATAAAATTGCTTGTTTCGGCCCAACCAAAATAAACAATACCATGAATACCATGGTTAAAAAAACCAAGCCTACTCGACGCCCAAAACGAACATAAACAAAAGTCAAAGGAACCGGGATTAAAACCCCAAGCATCAAGGAAAGTCCTGGCACCAACATAACCACAAACAAAAAAACTAAAAAGACTGCTATCAAAAGCAGCGCCTTCTCAGCTTTTGGTGCTCCAGTCACAAGGTCAGTGTGCCTCTGAAAACGGAAGCAAAGCTATACATCTGGCTCTCTTGATCGCTGTAGTTACTGCACGTTGATGCTTAGCACAGTTACCTGAAATCCTAGAAGGGATAATTTTCCCTCGTTCAGAAATAAGTGGTTTAAGACTTTTAATATCGTAAAAAATAATACTGCTCACTTTATCCGCACAAAACCGGCAAATTTTTTGAGTGAAAGTTTTTTTTCTAGTACTTTTAGATACTTTATTTCTGGTCTTTCTAGCCATTTCAAATCCTAAATCTTAAAGGTTAATTTTAAAAAGGAATATCGTCTCCACCGGATACCGGAGTCTGCCCCGTTGGCAGATCTGTCCCTGTACCCCCTGAACCAGGGTTACCAGGGGAACCAAGAAACTGAACTGAGTTAGCAACTACTTCCAGTTTATTCCTTTTCTGCCCGTCACTTTCCCATGTTGAGAACTTGAGGTACCCTTCAACAAATGCAGGCCTCCCTTTACTAAGATATTCAGCACAGTTTTCTCCCTGCTTACCCCAAACGGTTATATCAACATAACAAACGTCATCTTTCCACTCATCTCCCTGTTTGAACTTACGGTTAACAGCAAGACCAAAATTTGCGACAGCAGATCCATTAGCTATGAACCTTAACTCTGGATCACGCGTCAAGTTTCCCATCAGCATTACTTTATTAAAACTCGCCATAATTAAAAATACTCTATATTAAAATCGATCAATTAAATTCTGTTAAAAATTTTCAAGATCACAACTTACCTATTCACGCTAGCCTTTTTTCTCCTCAACCTCTGCTTCATATACACTTTCCATAGCAGCTTTAAGTTCTTTATCAGTCAACTTAATTACGAGGGATTTAAGAATAAGAGCATATAACTTATAATCTGCCTCAAGGTCTGGGAGTTTTATACTCTCACACGTATGATAAACATTTAGATAATAACCAAATCGGCTCTTATCGATCCGATAGGCTAAGCGCTTCTTACCCCACTTCTCAACTTTTAGAATGGAACCGTTGTATTTAGAAAGAAACTCGGTTATTTTCTCAATTACTTGATCAACTTGGGCTTCATCCAAGTCAGATTTAACAATAAGGACACTCTGGTAGGATCTCAAGGCTTCCTCCTCATGGGTTTTCAATATAGCCTCAGAAATTAAAATGCTGAGGCGAGGGGATAAAATAGACTGGTTATAATCGCATAGGCCTAAACCAAAATCAAGTTAATTTAATTAAGGCTAGATCAAACAAAACAATACACTGTTCACGCAATGCCAAAAAACATGTCTATTTTTTCTGATCAAAATAAAAAAAAATATTACATAACGATAGTTCTATTTATACTCGTTTGCAATTCCATAGGGTGTGGATTAGAGCTTCCTTCTCCGCCACCCGATATTTTTTACAAGTACAACGAATTAAAAGTAGGGAAAGGGCCCGCACATTTAATCACCGTTGACTTGAATCTGGATGGTTTGCCAGATTTAGTTTCCGCTAATGCTAAAAATAACACATTATCCGTTCTTATAAGTAAAGGTGATGGCACCTTCAGAAAAACAATAACATTACCGGTTGGCTCTGAGCCAACAACTATTGCCACAGGTGATATAAATGGAGATGGCATCCCAGATCTTTTTACAAATTCACGTGGTGGGGGTGAATTCATAAGCCTACTTGGCTATGGGAATGGCTCTTTTCTCAAGCTCCCGAGCACTAAAACGGGAAGAGTGCCTCTCGCTATTATTCCTGCCGACTTCAATGGTGATAAAAAACTAGACGTGGCTATAACTCTTACCTTTGCCAAAATGGAAATATTCTTTGGATCAGGTAATGGCACCTTTAGCAAAGGGAAAACATACCTAACTGGGTCCCGGCCCTTTTCTGGAGTATCTGGAGATTTTAACAGTGATGGCAATAGCGATATCGCTTTAGCAACTAGCAGTTCAGTATCGAGTTTCATACGCCTATATATGGGAAAAAATAATGGTACATTTTCTAGCCCTATAGCTATTGCAAAAGGATTAGCTCCTTTAGCCCTAATCAAAAAGGACATGAATAATAATGGGCTACAAGATTTAATTTTCAGCTCAAGTAAAGGGGACAATATATATATGCTTTTTTCACGAGGAGATGGAACTTTTGACAAAGAAATTACTTTGTCCGGCGGAGGGGGGCCTTTTGCCCTTACAGCAGGTCACTTCAATTCAGACAGCCAAATTGATATTGCAGTCGCTAACTCTAGAAGCAGTAATTTTTCTGTGGTAATACGAACGACTAATGAATCATTCCAATACCCTACTCGCGATTATGTGGTGGGAGGTGGCACGCCTTTAGCTATCACAAGCGGTGACTATAATAACGACAGTATGACCGATATTGCAGTTGCCAGTAACGCTAAAAACTCCATCGAAATTTATCTACAGAGAAAAATATTCAAGTAAAAAGGGTTTTTAGTTTGAATGATTAAACTGTGGAACAAAGTCGAGTTTTCTCCATTTATTAAAGTAAAAATTTATATTGCCGTCACGAGTAGGATAAATTTTTTCGTATTTTTCTGATCCGTCAGAGCGGGATTCTACAATGACAATTTTTTTATCTAACAATTGGGTAGCCTTGTTAACATAAAGAAAAGTATAAGGCTGATCATCTGCAATTATTCGATGAAGCCGCTTTGTCATATTAATTTGCCTTTCTTTATCATACTCTTGACGAATACGAACAATAAGACGATCCACTTCTGCATTTTGATAGCCAACAAAATTAAGCTGGCGCTTTCCTGTCTGACTTGAGTGCCATATCTGAAACAAATCCGGATCAACTCCCATGCTCCACCCAAGTACTATCGCATCAAAATTGTGAACATTCACAAAATCCTTAAGAAATACTGCCCATTCGAATATTTGAGTATTGCACTTGATGCCAATGCGACTCCATCCATTTTGAGCAATAGTAAGAATATTTTTTCTTATGGCATTACCACTATTCGTAATAAGGTTAAATTCAAACACATTACCATCCTTTTCAAGAAATCCTTCTGGGTTCTTCTCCCAACCAAATTGACGCAAAATTCTAAGTGCCTCTTCTGGATCATAAGGGATTGGTTTAATATTATGATCGTACCAGTCTGTCATCTTTGCATAAGGTCCTGTCACTCTCTCCCCTTCTCCATAAAGTACATGCTTTATAATCTCGTCAACATTAATTGCCATTCCCAATGCCCTTCGTATTTCAGGTGATCTAAAAAGCGGATTTCTTATGTTGTAACCTATGTAGGAAAAAAAATAACCCAGACTGGAGAAATTCTGATATTTATCCTCCTCCTTAAAACGTGCTATCTGATGAGGTTCAACACTATAGTTATCAACAGCACCAGCATAAAATTCCATTTCACGAGTGAGCGAATCTGGAATTACACGCATAATGTACTCTTCATATTCAGGAGGGCCTTCCCAATAGTCATCGTTTCGCTTAAGGCGGATAATTTCATCTGATTTCCATTCAGCAAACCTAAAAGGCCCGGTACCTATTGGATTTCGATTAAACTTGCTATCTCTAATAGTAAAATTTTTTGGGTCTTTACCCTTAATGGAGGCCTCTCTTCTTAAGGCTTCTTCGTTTAGAAGATGCTCCGGTAAAACTCCCATAGACCAGGAATTTATTGCCGGAGAAAATAATCGTTTATAAGTAATTCTTACCTTATAAGGTCCATCCGCTATGGCAAATTTTATTGGTTCGTAATCGGAGCGACGAGGAGAAGCAGTTCTCAAATCCATTATCGACTGATAAGTGAATAGAACATCCCCAGAGTCAAATTCATGCCCATCATGAAAACGAACTCCACGTCTAAGATCAAAAGCTATAACCGGATTATGCTCTATTAACGGGATAATTTTAGAGAAATGGGGTTTCAAACGGTCGTATTGGCTTGGTTTTTTAGCACTGATAAAATCATCATAAGGAAATTTCTTAAAATACTCCGCCCCAACCAGCTCTATAATTGGGCTAAAAAAGTCCTGATCAATCCGATTGAGGGTAAATTTAATTGTGTCCGGATATTTAAGAGAATAAAATACTGTATTCATACGTGAATTTGTTTTTGACATTGCAAGGGATTCACTCTTATTCAAAGTAGGTATTTGGATAGATCCTTGGGTGGCTTTACCTAAAACTATCTCAATAGACTTAATATTCTTGAGCCACTGCTCGTTTTCCTTTAATGACGATTTAATGTAATCAATCCAGTCTACAGGACTTGGGAAGCTTCTCTTTTTGTTTGTTAAAATATATCTAGGATTCAATGCAAGAAAAACTTCCTCAGTCTGATTCCATGAAGTGGCAAGTCGAGGCCGATACTCAAGCTTGTCATCAAGCCCAATCAAACCATCAAAGACTAAGTTGTTTATTGAACTACTTGCAGTATCTGCACTAATAACGGGGTTGAGAACTTCCGCGTCCCCTGAGGAACCTTGGATGTACTTTTTGAGACGATCTGGATTCCCCATAGCTTGCTTATCGTAGGTAGGCACCCAAAAAAAAGACTGCGCTAAAAATATTATAAGGACTAAGGGGAAATATATTAAAACTCGTTTAATAAACATAACTAACCATATCAAACTGAAAAAAAAGAGACCAATTGAATAACAATATAAAAGCTTAAGTAAACAACTACCCCAAAACAGGATTTACATAAAAAAATAATTGACAAGCGTTGACAATTCAGATATTTCTCTTGACTTAGGGAAAAATTATTTATATATCTCTCCTTAACGTATATCTTTACCAATGTTAGAACAACTTTTAAGTTTAATACCAAGTAGTTTTGATTTAACATAAAGATTATGTAAATCATAAAAAACATAAAAGCTTAATCTAACATGGTCAACATTTTCAATATTCAAACTAATAAAAAATAAGGAAACGAACATGTCAACTCTCATCACTGACGAATGTATTAATTGCGGCGTCTGCGAGCCAGAATGTCCAAACGGCGCTATTTCTGAAGGTGAAGACTTCTACGAAATAGATGCAGAACTTTGCACAGAATGCGTGGGGTTTCATGGTGAAGAAGCCTGCCAGGAAGTTTGCCCTGTAGACTGCTGCATACCTGACGAAGACAATAAAGAATCTGAAGAGGAACTTTTGGAAAAGGCAAAAGCGATCCATACAGATCAGGAGTTCCCAGCGTTAGCTGAGCTAACAGCTGAAACCTCGTTATTTCATAATCCTAACCGTAAAAACGCTAATCTGTGATCGAGTAAAATCATAAAAAAGCTGCTCGCATAATTCACTTAGATGTACGAGCAGCTTTTTTATGATAGATGCAGATTAAATAACTTAGATTTAGGTCTAATAAAAAATTTCTACCTAATGATTCCTTGACAAAGTATAGAAAATCTATAATCTCTGTCCCATTTGTTAGGCTGATAGAGTCATATTTTAATTTTAAAAATCGATGCGGGGTGGAGCAGCCTGGTAGCTCGTTGGGCTCATAACCCAAAGGTCGTCAGTTCGAATCTGGCCCCCGCTACCAATAAAATAAAGAATCAACTAATAGTTGTTGATTCTTTATTTTATTGAAACTCACCTTATCTACCAGTTGAACCGAATTATGTTTGGTATTAGAAAAACATTTTATGCTATATTTCCGATAGCATAAGAAAAACTTTATATTTCATTTAAGAATATGGCCAATAATCAAGAACAGACTTTTTTAGGGAAAGATGCCTCGTTCAAAGGCGAATTGAGCTTTGAAGGTACCCTGTGCATCGATGGTGCATTCGAAGGACAGATAAACACTAGTGGGACTCTCATCATTAGCGAAACCGGTGAAATAAAAGCAAACATACAAGCAGAAACAGTTATTTGTGAGGGAATGGTGAAAGGAGATATAATTGCTTCAAAAAAAGTGGAACTACGTCCCAACAGTATCATAATAGGAAATATTCAATCTCCATCTTTAAATATTGAAGTTGGCGCAAAGCTTGATGGAAAATGCGATATGTCTCACAACAAAACTGCTGAACCAAACAAGCAAAATGGCTCTAATAAACGGTAAATACAAACATTTTTCTAAATTCCCATAAAACTACTTTAAGAATCCTACCTCAAAAACTCACCTTAGTATTTATTAGACCCCTTCAAAAAAAGTTGTGGGCATATTAAAAAAAACTCTACTTTTATTTTTAAAATAAGCCAAGATATCTAAGCTTTAGTTACTACTAATGTCCTGCTCATATTTGTATTGCAAGTCAATATATTGTGAGTTCATCTCATCGAGGTGGGTGGCCAGCGCTAACAATAATTGTTGATGAACTTTTATTTGAGTAGGATGGTTAAGGCCATCGATTAATTTTTTAGAGATTTTCATAACTATTGCTTGCGCTGAAACAACCCGAGCAGATGAGTTTCTTTTAGCATCGGTAAGCATAGAGACTTCTCCAAAGATTGCTCCGGGGTTTAAGTCTGTAATAAATTTTTCGGCTTCATTCTTTAAGGACACGCTACCTTCCTTAACATTAATTGTACCTAATCTATACAAACCAATCCTCCCATGGATAATCAAAAATAATGTGTCACCATGAGCACCCTGTTGGAAAATAAGCTCGCCCTTATCATACTTCTCAAAACATTCTGCCCTATTTACAAGTTTCTGCCTTTCAACCTCACTAAACCCTAAAAAAAATGGGACTTTGTTAATAAAAGCTGTAATACTATCCTCCGCCATAATTATTCTCCTGTGGAAATACGGGTAGAAAAGCTAAAAAACAGACTCAATACACAGTCCTAAATGGTGATATTTAATTAGTAATCAACCTATCTGATTTACCTGATTAATACCAGCTTTTAACTTCTTTGACTCCGTAATATTCAAAAAAGCAGTTTTTTATTTCTTAGAATAAAGATTTCTTGAATTTGGCCGTTATAGTAGTGTTAACCCTTTAATCTTTGTTCTTTATATACAAAAATTACCTATAGTTTGCTGAAAATGAAGCCCAAAAATTATACCCCAAGACTAAAATATATTTTTTGCAAAATTTTAGCTTTTTCCGTCGCTTTTCTTTTACTGGCACTTCCAACGTATGCCTCTAATCAGCCAGGGCCGTATTTCACTTTAACGGGATCGATAGATAGTTTTGAAGATATGGCATTAACCAATATCAGCACCACTATGTCTGGAGTGCGGCCAGACATGGGAAGAGAGACAGGACTGGGATTCAACCACTCCATAGGGTATAAATTTAGAAATTCGTTTAGCACGGAACTAGAATTTTCCTATAAAGGTGCGGACTTTAAGCCTGGTTCAGAAAATTCCGAAGGTATAGATGGCGATATGAGCACTAAATCCTTTCTAGTCAACGGACTTTACTCTTTTAATATCAGGGAATTTTATACTCCCTACATTGGATATGGAGTTGGTGTTGCGAGTCATGAAGCAAACGTAAAAGGCCTTCCTGAAAAGGGCCGCGGCACACTAGCCTATCAGTTTAAAATGGGAGTCGATGTGGAATACTCTAGAAAATTATCACTGCTACTGGGGTACCGATATTTTGCTACAGATAACCCTGCTTTCATCGGGCTTTTTACCGCAGAATCCGCGTCACACAGTATTGAAGCAGGAGTAAAGATACATTTTTCAAATTAGTTTTTAATAAAAAAAATTCGGTATCCTCTCATTAGGTTTTATTCAATAATAAATCAATCGTAGATAAAAAAACGTCCCACATATCCCTCAAAGCACCCACAAATTTAAATATTCTAAAGGCACTTGCAATATCAGCAAATGTTTGCGATATACTATTTTCTCAGTTAGAATCCAATAAATTAACAAATTTTTTATTTTTTTCAAAAGACGTTAAACTAAGGAGAAGAAATGTCCTCTGCATCTGCGCGCCATATTTTAGTAAATACTGAAGAAGAATGTCTTAAGTTGAAAAAAGAAATTGAAGGAGGTACAGACTTCTCCGACTCTGCAAAAAAGCACTCGAAGTGTCCCTCAGGTGCTGAAGGCGGTAGTTTAGGGGAGTTTCATCCAGGTCAAATGGTACCTGAATTTGATAAGGTTGTTTTTAATGAAGAGGTAGGAAAGGTTCACGGTCCTGTAAAAACTCAATTCGGATATCATCTAATAGAAATCACAAGTAGAACCTGATATCCCCAAAAATCGATACATTTTATCTTTAAAAATTCTTAGCGTGACCAAACAACAAGATACATCTAAAAAAAGAAAAGAAAATCCTGTTTTCACGATTTGGGTACATGCTGGTTACACCGTCCTGATAATTTCTATGATCTCATGGATGATTTATATTGAACTTACAATATAAAATAAAATGAGTTTAATTATCACTCTCGAATTATTGGGGGGAAATAATACTAATGAAAGAAAAAACCTCTCTCATAGATCACATCGGCAATCTTATCGGAATCGTGGTCATCGGCTTTATTCTTTTTATTTTAGTTTGGCCAATTATCGATCCAACTCCAAATAAATCTTCAACCTTAAAAGAAAACGCGCATCACCTAACAAAATAAAGTATCAAAAGAATTTCCTTTAATAATCCACCCATTGGGCTCAAAAGAAACCACCTATTCCAAAGCTAAATCTAATTATCGACAATCTTAATTTTAAACCAATTACGTTTTCCCACCTTAACAACATCTCCAGTAACAATATCTATACTTACATCAAAAGATGAAATATTTTTGCCATTAACCGAAACGGCACCCTGCTTAAACAAACGGCGCACCTCACTACTGCTTTTAGAGCTATCAAAACACTTATTTATTAGATCAATGGCAACCCACCTAGAAACATCTATTTCTAGTGTAGGAATATCGTCGGGAATGATTTTCTTTGAAAAGGTATTTTCAAACCACTCTCGTTCACTCTTGGCTGAGTCCCCATCGTGGTAACGTTTTATTATTTCTTCTGCAAGAAATTTTTTCCACCTCATCGGGTCGCTAGAAACTTCTTTCTCTATCAAAGAAATTTCATTCTCAGATACCTTAGTATAAATATTAAGATAATCTACAATCAATCCGTCTGGAATTTTCATACAACGCCCAAACTTATCCCGGGAAGAATGCCCTAAACCGATATAGTTATCCAAACTCTTACTCTGCTTAGCTTTGCCATCAATTCCTTGTGTTATTTTTGTTGTAATAATCACCTGGGGTTTCTGCCCAAACTTTTGCTGATAAAAACGCCCCAACATTTCATTGAACAACTGATCTGATCCTATTATTGTCAAATCTGACTCAAGAACGTAAGAATCATAACCCTGAAGTATAGGATAAATCATTTCATGCAAATAAATATCTTCCTGATTCTTAATCCTCCGTTGAAACATATCACGCGAAATAAGACGTGCATGAGTTACCATAGACAATAACTTTAAAAACTCTGAAAGTTGGTACTTCGAAAACCACTCAGAGTTTCTCCTAATTTCAAGTAAGTCTGGATCGTCAAACCTAAGAACCATTTTTGCTTGTCGGATAAACTCATCAGCATTTTTATCAATCTCAGATTGAGGAATGACTGGTCTAGTATTATTTCTACCTGTTGGATCACCAATCTGAGTCGTAAAATCACCAATCAAAAAGATCACCTTATGGCCAAGATCCTGTAACTCCCGCATCATCCATAAATTAACAGCATGCCCTATATGAAGATAAGGAGAAGTAACGTCAACACCGTATTTAATTCGAATTTTTTTATTTGAGTCAAGCAACTCCTCAAACTCATTCAGTGAAAAAATTTCATCCGTCGTTCTAGAAAAGCTTTCCAGAAGTTGTTTTTTGATATTAGTAGCTGACATGGGCAAATTCCGAATACAAGTTAAAGTGTTCTCTTATTCAAAAATTCAATAAAAGCAATAGGTTAGGCCGATTTAAAAATTAATGTGTGGAGTTTAGGGTTTTTAGAATAGAAAGTCAATTAGGGCCATATTTTATGAAAAAGACACCTAAGTTAACCTAGACATACTGTATCTTAATAAAAAACCGTTAAAGAAAAACCATGCAAACAAGCTAAACGAAAAGATTACACGAAATAATCATACCTCCCCAGTTAAGATGATAAAGCAAGAAAGTATCTAATATTTAAAAACTAATGGAGACCAGTTCATGCCAATTTATATGACAGCCCAGTACCAAGTTCACCCAAGCCAAATTGGAAAAATCAAAGAGAGTATTCGGCTATTAGTTGAATACGTCAAAAACCATGAACCACTAACCACAATTTATATTGCTCAACAACAGATATTAAACCCATCAGTCTTCATGCATATTTTGAGATTTGAAGATGAGACGGCACTAAAAATTCACCAAAGTTCTCCAGCGTCAGCAGAGTTTGTTCAAACAGTATATCCACAAACACTAAAACCAATTGAATTCATGGAGTACAATTTAATTGCCACAATCAATCCATGAAGAAAATTAGAGCAAGTAGATTATCAACTCAGGTCTTTCAGCATTTGTGAAAGCTCGGTCAAACGTTTCTCCACATCAGGGGGAATATTCTCTGAGGGAGGAGAATTCTCAGTAGGAAAATAACTAGCAAGTTGATAGTGCTGGTCGAGACGGACCCAATTTTTTTCATCAGCAGATATTTCATCATCTTTTTTAAGCCTCCCATTCTTGATATCGGAAATCAACGATTGAGTTAAGACATTACGGAGAATTTTACCGGATCTTCGGATAGATACATGCTTATATAAAATCTGTGAAGTAGATATCTTGGCCATAAAAAACCTCAATGAGCCTATGCCGAATGATTTGTACTAGGAAGGATAGATTCTTGATTTTTTTCGATAAAGCATCAACAACATAAATACAGACAAAATAAAAATAAAGACTCCAACAAACTGCGATGTCGAAAAAACTTGTTCAATTGGAAATCCCCTGTCATCACCTCGGAAGTATTCAATCAAAAATCTACCAATTGAATAAAGAATACCATAAGACCAGAGTATCTGCCCATCAAATAGTTTTCTCTTACTTAACCACATTAAAAAAATAAAAATAAATAACGCGTTTAGAGAGAGGTATATTTGAGCAGGATGTAAAGAAACTTCTAAGGGAGCTAATGAACGAGAGTCCGTAAAAGTAACCCCCCAAGTGGCATCGGTTTTCTTGCCATAACAGCAACCAGCAAAAAGGCATCCCCATCTTCCTATTGACTGCCCGAGCGCGATCGAAGGAGCAAGGAGATCTGCTGTTTTCCATAAAGGCATTTGATGACGTTGTAAATACCACAAAGATGTTAGAACACCTAAAATCAAACCCCCATAAAAAACCAATCCACCTTTCCAAAACTTAAAAACCTCTAAAGGGTCATTTAAAAAATATCGGTACTCAACAATGACATAAAGTAAACGAGCTCCAACTAGAGCTGACACCATGACATAAAAACAAAGGTCTAAAATTTTTTGAGGATCTAGTCCTTCCTCCTTTGCTCTTGAGGAAGCGAAAAGAATGGCAACCAAAAATCCAGTAGCTACCAGCAAACCATATGTAAAAATTTTTAAAAAACCAAATTCAAGTAGGATGGGATACATAAGCTTTGAAGTAATTACAATAGACTAGCAAAAAAACTGGCCCTACAAAGGTTCATTCGGTTGATTTGATATCTTCGTATTAATTGGATAACCAAAAAACAAATCATACATCATAAAACTAACACCCGTTGTGATACAAGAATCAGCCACATTAAAGGCTGGCCAATGAAATCCTTCATAAAAAAAATCTAAAAAATCAATCACTTCCTTATATAAAATTCGGTCAATAAGATTCCCTATTGCTCCACTAAAAATTAAAATTAATCCGACTCTAACAGCTCGCTTATTTTCAGGTGATTGGTGAAAAATAATAAGGATAGCAGCGATTGCCACTATTGAGATTACGATAAAAAACAAAGCCTTATATTCGGACTCGTGTCTAGCAAACAAACCAAATGCGACACCAGGATTCCGAATATGAGTAATGTTAAAAAATCCTTCAACAACGGAAATAGAGTAATGAATTGGAATGTGGAGAGTAACCCAAAATTTAGTAACTTGATCCAGAATGATCAAAAAATTGGAAATCAAAAAAAGTTGTATATATTTATTTCTCAAGATAATTCACACCTTTTCTAGCTCTAGGTTTTTGATGCACCGAAGACAGATTGTTGTATGTTCTCCTTTGCCACTGCTACTTTCCTCAAAATAATTCCAACAGCGCTCGCACTTATCTCCACCCATACGACTAACCCTAATCTGCAAACCTTCTATTTTTTCACTAGAATAAATCCCACTATCTCCGTCTAAGACAGAAACCACATTAACAGAGGACACAATAAAAATAAATTTTAAATCTGAAAAATCATCACCCAACATAGAACTAACATCTTTTGGCAATACTAAATTCACTTGCGCATCCAATGAGTGGCCAATCACTTTTTCACTACGACACAATTCTAGTGCTTTGCTTACTTCACTCTTCAATTCAGTCAACATATTCCATTTACAAATAAATTCTTCATCAACTGAAGTGTCAATCGAATCTGCAAATGAATTCATATGAATACTTTTATCATTTGATTGAGAAAAAGCAGACCAAACTTCTTCAGCAGTAAAACTAAGTATCGGCGCCATCAAGTGAGTCATTCCATTCAAAAGTTCATATAAAACCGTCTGACCTGACCTTCGCTCCTTCGAGTTCTTTGGGTAGGTGTATAATCTGTCTTTTAAAATATCCAGATAAAAAGCACTGAGGTCAACAACACAAAAGTTATAAAAACTATGGTAGAAAACATGAAATTCATAACTCTCAAAAGCTTTTAGAATTTTATCATTCAATAATTTAAATCGATGGAGAATATACTTATCTATTTCGAGAAGGTTATCAATAGAAACTGAATCTGACCGTAAATCAAAGTCATATAAATTTCCTAAAAAATATCGAAAAGTATTCCTAATTTTTCGATAAGCTTCTGTTAAACGTTTTAATATTTCTTGAGAAACACGAATATCTTCCCGGTAATTCTCAGACGCCACCCAAAGTCTTAGAATTTCTGCGCCATACTGGTCAATAATTTTTTGTGGAGCAATAACATTACCTGCAGATTTCGACATCTTTTTTCCTTTTCCATCAACAACATACCCATGAGTGAGTGCCGATTTATAAGGAGCTTTCCCTCTTGTTCCTATAGATTCTAATAAAGAACTATGAAACCACCCTCGGTGCTGATCACTTCCCTCAAGATATAGGTTTGCTGGCCAATCCAAGCTAGAATTGTTTTCAAGGACAGCTGCATGACTAACCCCCGAATCGAACCAAACATCTAGAATATCGTTAGTTTTAAAGAACTCTTTGCCCCCACAAGGACAAATAGTACCTTCTGGAAGTAACTCTATGGAATCTTTTTCAAACCAAAAATCAGCTCCATTTTTTTTTACAAGATCGACAATATGAGAAAACACTTTCGGCGATCGCAACATCTCATTGCAAGAGACACAATTAAACAAAGTAATTGGAACCCCCCACGCCCTTTGACGAGAAATACACCAGTCGGGTCGATTCTCGACCATGTTAAAAATCCTATCTTCACCCCAACGAGGAATCCATTCTATTTCTCGGATAGCCTTTAAAGCTTTATCGCGCAAACCATTGGTGTCCATTGATATAAACCACTGACTTGTTGCTCGAAATATAATAGGTTGGTGACATCGCCAGCAATGTGGATAAGAATGATTTACCTTGTTGTCGTGAACCAAGTATCCGCTATCTCTAAGCTTTTCCACAATCAACGGATTGGCTTTTCTTACAAAAAGACCTCCAAAGTCTGAGACTTCAGGTTTAAATACTCCCCCATCATCAACCGGGTTATATGTTTCGAGGTTATATTTCTGCCCAACAATATAGTCCTCTTGCCCGTGACCGGGAGCAGTATGGACACATCCCGTACCTTGTTCTAAAGTAACATGCTCACCAAGAACAACACGCGAGTCACGGTCAATAAATGGATGTCTACAAATGACTTCCTCTAATTTTTTTCCCAAGCAACTACCAAGCACTTTATGCTTTTTGATATCCCACTCCAAAATTAGCTTCGATAAAAGTTCTTCTGCAACCACATAAACTTCCCCCTCTATCTCTACCGCTGAATAGTGAAAGTTAGGATGAAGGCATATTGCGAGATTTGCAGGCAATGTCCATGGTGTGGTGGTCCATATAACAAAACTGACTTTTGCTGGGTTGATATCACCTAACTGTCCGTTTAATCCAGACTTAACGGGAAACTTGACATAAACTGTTGGGGATTGGTGATCTGCATATTCAACCTCTGCTTCCGCCAAGGCAGTACGACATGAGGTGCACCAATGAACAGGCTTTAAGCCATTAAAAACAGCCCCATTCATTGCAAACTTTGCCAACTCACCTACAATCGCAGCTTCGTATGAATAAGACATGGTAAGGTAAGGATTTTCCCAGTCAGCAAACACTCCTAACCGTTTAAACTCTTCTGCCTGTATAGCAACAAACTTACCCGCATATTCGCGACACAATTTTCGAATTTCTGATTTTGAAGGAGTCTTCTTTTTTTCCCTTTGTTCCTTAGTTACTTGATGTTCAATGGGAAGGCCATGACAATCCCACCCAGGAATGAAAGTCGCGTCATACCCTTGCATGGTCATAAAACGAACTATAAAATCTTTGAGAATTTTATTGAGAGCATGTCCCATATGAATATGCCCATTGGCATAAGGGGGACCATCGTGAAAAACAAATTTAGGCTTTCCTTTAAATTTTTTTCGGATAGAAGCATAGACACCACTCTTTTCCCATTGAGCAAGAATTTCTGGTTCTCTTTTAACCAGATTGGCTTTCATCGGAAAATCTGTCTGAGGTAAATTAAGTGTTTCTTTATAGTCTATAGTCATAAGATTATATAATTTTCATAGCCGTTTTGGCCTCTAATAAAGTAGCTTGCGCTACCCTCCTTGCCTTTTCTGTTCCAGCACGAAGGATTTCATACACCTCTTTAGGTTTGGCAGAGACCTCTTTTCTCTTTTCCATTTTTGGAAGCATCGATTCTAATAAATTATCTGCCAGCTTTATTTTACAGTCACCGCAACCGATTTCTGCTCTCTTACAAGCAGCAATAATTTCATTCTGCTCTTCTATCGGAGAATAAATTTTATGCATAGGAAATAAATTACATGCATCTGGGTCTCCTGGATCATCTCGCCTTCCACGTGCTGGGTCAGTAAGCATACCTTTAACCTTTTTTATAATATCTTTTGCTGAGTCAGAAAGAAAAATAGCATTATTATAACTCTTACTCATTTTTCGGCCATCAATCCCATTGAGTTTCGGAACATCTGAAATCTTTGCCTCCGGTTCAACAAACACCTTTTTTTTATATAACTTATTAAAGCGGCGAATGATCTCTCGTGAAAGTTCCAAGTGGGGTACTTGATCAATTCCTACTGGAACTGCGTTTGCTTTATAAAGGACGATATCAGCAGTTTGCAAAACAGGGTAACCTAAAAATCCATAAGAACTCATATCTACACTTTTAACTTCATCCTGTTTTTCTTTATAGGTCGGATTACGTTCAAGCCAAGGTACTGGTACCATCATTGAAAGAATAAGGTGTAGTTCAGAGTGTTCGGGAATTTCAGATTGCACAAACAAAGTACATTTTTCCGGATCCAACCCCGAGCTCAACCAGTCAACAGCTACTTCAAAGGAATATTTTTTCAGAAGTTGAGGATTTTCGTACAAAGTTGTCAGTGAGTGTAAGTCAGCAATAAAGAAAAAACAGTCAAAGTCATCCTGCATGGCGATCCAGTTTTTCAGTGCACCATGATAATTCCCTAAATGTAACTGGCCCGAAGGCTGCATACCACTTAATATTCTTTTACCTGCCATATGTATTTTTATTACCCTCTAATTGTAAAAAAAATAAACATGAGCACTTGGCTTAACTCAGAAAAAGCATCCTGCGAAAGAAACTGAACCACATACATAATTGGCCCCCATAACACAGATCCGATAATTCCTGTATTTGCAAAAAAGTCCATCAAAAAAATTCCAATGAGAAGAAAACCCCCGAATCGATCCAAGTCACCTAGTCGAGCAGCTACGTTACTAGGGACTAAACCTTTTATCACACTTGAACCATCCAAAGGAAATACTGGCAATAAATTAAAAATCGCCAACGCCACATTCACATATACCCCAAAACTAAACAGGGTAAATAAAATTGCATTATCGTAAGGCCCTATAATGCGGATGAAAAAACTGAAGATTACCGCCAGTGCTAGGTTCGATAATGGACCGGCAATAGCGACATACATCATATCTCTTCTAGGCTGATTAAAATTTTTAGGATTAACAGGTACAGGCTTAGCCCACCCAAATCCCACAAAACAAAAAAATAAAGTACCCATTAAGTCTAAATGCTTAAATGGATTAAATGTAAGACGGCCCAAAAACTTTGCCGTGTTGTCGCCTAATAAAAAAGCTACCTTCCCGTGGGAATATTCATGCACCGTAAGCGAAAAAAATATAACTGGGATCATTAATACCAATAGCTGTGGCTTATTCAAAAAAATACCCCGGGTCAAGTGGCTAAAAAAGTACCTTAATCACCTCAAAAATCTTTAAGTTTTTTAGGCCTTAATTTAAAAATGAATACCTATGATCCTTGACGCTAAAAAGGATGAGGTGGGAAACGGCAATTCGACCAAGTTTTTAGCATTAAACACATCTACATATTATCTTAAAAAAACTCAAATTCCCAATTTTATAGGCCCACTTATTCTGTTGATCGAGTCTTAGCATATTTTAGATAGGTATAAAACATCATAGAAATAGCCAAAAACATACCAAGAAATCCCTCTCGAAACCCCTGTTTAAGGAGGTAAATTTTTATAAACGCCCAAACGGGTCTTAAATAAATGTGGGTCCAATTAGCTTCCCAGTTCAGTCGCTTCTTTTCCTCTGCGTAAAGAGATGAATATAGATTCTGACGATCAATATAATCCCGCATTCCATCAAAGGAATAATGAAAAATAGCTTGATTCACAACACCTCCTTTTTCGCTAGAGATTAACTTTTCATGCACTAAAGATTCAGAAAAAGAGACCAAATCTCTGTCATAAAGCCTAGATATCAAGTCTGGATACCAACCTGCATAACGCACCCAGCGATTAGCAATAAAATTTTTTCTAGGAAATCGGTAAAATGAAAATTCTGGTTGACTAGACAATAACTTTTGAATCTCTGCTGCACATTCAGAAGAAATTACTTCATCCGCATCAATATTTAATACCCATCTATTAGTTGCCTTTGAAGCACAAAGGTTTTTTTGCATCCCATAACCTAACCAAATCTCTTGAAAAACCTTATCAGTAAATTCCCGACATATCTCCACAGTCCGATCAGTACTAAATGTATCAACGACCACAATTTCATCAGCCCATAGGATACTTTTTAGACAACGCTCAATATTTTTTTCTTCATTTTTGGTAATTATAGTAACTGAAACCTTGTTCATAAAGTTACCTAATATCAGATAATAAAACTCCCAATTCAAGACCAGCCTATTAACATAGTTGGTGATGCTATTAGACTCTCTAACTAAGGCGACCGGATTATAGCACTTTACTTGCTAGTTAACTCTAAGTGATTAATTTTTTTGGTTTTTTTTTAAATATGATAGTATAATCTGGCCTTATTTAGGGTCGAGAACAGGGATCTCTCGGCATTTATTTTTTTGCCAATTCGACCAAATGGAAACTATCATTGAAAAAATTATAGGCGTTATTGAAACTGTCTGGTTTGAGCTTGCTTCTATCCTGAACCTGGAAGAGGTGGGAGCCTTCGACTCTCTTCAACCTTTTTTAGCTAATATTTTGTCCGACCCCCTTCATCTCGGATTAACTTTGGCTATTTTAATGGGCATTCCATACACTATTCACAAAATTAAAAGCGCCTATAGAGATAAGGAAAAACGACTGGATGCTTTGATGCAAGAACTGGCTGAAGAAGATATCGCGGATAGCAAACCCTCATTCCAAAATCAAAGCATGGGAAGCCCTAAGTTTAATCAATCTATAGACAAATTAGATGAAGAAGAATATGGTAATGAATTCGAATCACCAAGCTCAGAGAAAGCAATTATCACACCAGACAACATCAACAAAACTCCGCAGGAAATATTTAAAAATCGAATGATTTCAGACAATGATTTCGGTTGGGAAAGTAGTCCCGATGAATGGGATGAACTTTATGATTATATTTCCAAACCATTCCAAATAGATAAGCCTAAACAAGAAAGTGAATCGACAACGGCTCCTAAACAAAAAGATGTGTCGACAACGGTTCCTAAAGAGTCAAGAAAATCAGAGATCGCCCCAGAAAACCTTAGTCAAACACCGCAGGAAATATTTAAGAATCGAAGAATTTCTGACGACGATTTTGGCTGGGAAACTAGTGTAGAAGAGTGGAATGAACTTTATGATTACATTTCTAAACCATTCCAAGTAGATAAACCAAAGGATGATTCATCGGGTGAGAAAGTTTCTCCTGAGTCAAAAGAAGAGGTCTCTACTGAACCTTCACCAAAAGTGGCACTAACTGAAAATATTAATCAGGAAACAGAAGTGCCATCAAACATTGGCGTTGATGATCTTGTCGAGCAAATTATAGAAAAAGTTGTTTCAGACAATGAAGAAACTAATAAAGAACCATCAAATATTGGTATAGAAGAGCTTGCTACCCTGATTGAAGATGAATCATCATTAGACATTAACAAGACAACCGAGACATTAGTCCATCAGGAAGAAACAACTGCTGGTATTGACGAAGAAATTGAACCAACAACTGAAGAATCTTCAAACATTGGTATAGAGGAACTTGCTACCCTGATTGAAGGCGAAGAGCTAGACACCTCTCAGATTAAGTCTTCTCCAGCCGATAACTCAGAAGTTGAGACTAAAGCATCCCCTCCTGTTCGTCAACGTGTTGAGCTCACTCTCGAAGAGGTAGAACCTGAGCTCGAATCACAGCCAGCGTTACAAACTCCAATAAAAGAGGTAGAGCCTGAACTCGAATCACAACCAGCGCTACAAACTTCAATAAAGGAGGTAGCGTCTGAAATAAAAACACCTTCTGCCGGCCCATTACTTAACAGCATGTTAAATTCTTCAGTTTCAGCAAAAACTGATGCCTTGGTCAGCAAACTTAAAACGTTTCAAAGTGAACTAGAAACTCGCTTTCAGTCATTAGAAAAGGATACGGAAGTCCCAGCAGAAACTACCTCAACCACCGAAACTCTCCGAAAAAAACAAGGTGATTATCAACCCGCTAACCTAAGCTATCAAAGCAAACGAAAGTCGGGGTCTAACAAAGAATATTTACGTCAATTAGAATCATTTATTTTTATGGCAAGACAAAAAAACAAAAAAACCGACGTATAACGAAATGCCTCTATCAAAATAGCATAAAGTGAAATAGCAAATAACCATGGCATCGACAGTAAACATAATACCCGTAGGCGGAGGAAAAGGAGGGATTGGGAAGAGTTTAATCTCTACCAATCTTGCTGTAGGAATAGCTCTTAGCGGACAAAAGGTTGTTCTTATGGATGGTGATTTTGGAGCTTCCAATTTACATGCACTTCTTGGTATAAGCCACCCTCTATATGGATTTCAAGATTTATTTATCAGCAATAAATCTCCAAACTCACTACTAATAGAAACAGGCATAAGTAATCTCAAATTCATAAGTAGTGCCGGTGATAATCCTGGCAGCGCAAACATTGATTCAGAACGTGTAAAAAAAATAATTTCGTTCATCAAAAAACTTAATGTAGATACAGTTATCCTTGACCTTGGACCAGGGACAAGCTTTAACGTTCTAGATTTTTTTAATATAAGTTCTCATGGCCTCGTAATGAGTTCCCCTGAAACAACATCCGTCATGAAAACTTTCAGCTTTATTCGCTCTGCATTATTCAGGCGAATGAGTAGAAAGCTTAAAAATATTTCCGCTCTGCAAAAACTGGTGGATCATTCCAAACCATCCAGCACAGATTTAGAAACATATAACGTAACCACATTAAGAGAAAATGTTAAAAAAATTGACCAAACTCAAATTGAAAAGGTCGAAGAAATAATAAATGAGTTCAAGCCCGCAATCATCATAAATCGAGTCCGTAGTAAAAAAGATTTGCTAGCGGGAGATAACCTCGTTAACTTGGTAAAAAAATATCTAGATGTCGAACTCAACTATATTGGGTATATTGTTGAAAGTGACAAAGTTCGTGAATCAGTTGAAGATATGGTTCCATTCCTCATAAAAAATCCACAAAGCAAACCTTCTGAAAACCTTCAACAAATAATTGGGACATTGACCAATACTGACCTTCACCTAGTGAAGGAAGATGGAAGAATTTATGTGTCAAAACAGGTTCGACTGAACTCAGGCTGGGATGCATAGATCACAACGGCATGTAGGATAATCCTCTCTAACATCCTAACCGTAGTATTAAAAAATGATAAAAAAACATCTTCAAAGTATCTTACGACTAAGCGAGTCTTACCAATCAGAACTATATATTGTTGGTGGCACCCTAAGAGATTTGATTCTAGGTCGGCAATACTCCGACTTCGATTTTTCTCTCAAAGGGGCTTCTATTCTGGCCAAGCAATATGCACGTAACACAAAGTCTGCTCTTGTGCCATTGGATACGACACCTGGGAGAGAAACGTTCCGCGTTGTAGTTAAAAAAAATGTCCATTTTGATTTCTCTGAACTACAAGGAAATAATATTGAATCAGATTTAAGTCGACGCGATTTTTCAATCAATGCTCTAGCAATTTTGCTCCCCAATTTTATAAAGGGAACTAAAAAGTATATTGATCCCCATAGCGGGCAAAAAGACATAAAAAATAAAGTCATTCGAGTTCTTCCCGGGTCTGCATTTACAAAAGACCCCTTAAGAATGCTTCGCGCCTTTCGCTTTATGAGCATCCTAGAATTTAAAATTGAAAGCAACACAATAAAAAAAATAAAAACTCTACACCCAAAAATCAGTCGAGTATCACCAGAGAGAATATGGAGTGAACTCAACCTGCTACTTAATACTAAAAAGGCTAGCGCTTCAATCCAAGCAATGGATAATAGCAAGTTGTTAAAAAGTCTACTTCCTGAGCTCTACAAAAACCAAGAGTTACCATTTTGTTTAAGAACACTAAACCATCTAGAAAAATTACTCTCCAACCCAAAACAAATAAGCATTAAACCTCTCCGAGAAATAAAAAAATTACTTTTAGAAAAACCACAATTAGTAAGATTTGGATCCATGCTCTACCCATTGACCCAAAAATCTTCCATTAAAAAAAATGACAAGAATCGAAAATCAAATCAAAAAACCATACATGCCAAGATTCTTTCGGGACTATGCGCATCAAACGCAGATATTGCTTTTATTGGAGCTATGATTTCTTGCTCGAATTTCGTTGCTAATATTGATTTGCCCATTAAAGATAATCTATCTAACCAACTTAAAATATATCAATTAATACACGAAAACGAACTGGGCCTGGTCCCTGGATTATTTCTATATCTAGCAAACCGATCTAACATGCCACTAGAAAATAAGTGGCAAGCCGATTCTAATGCAATGGCCGTAAGAAAAATTTTAAAGTTTTATTTCCAAACTTACCTTCCCGCAAAAAGGAAAAAGCCATTTCTAAACGGAAATGACATACAGAAAGAATTGAAAATTAAGCCTAGCCCTATTATTAAGACTATTCTTTACAAGATTGAGGAGTCTCGTGTCTTAGGAATCATAATCACCCGACCAGAAGCAATTCAATTAGCAAAAAAAATAATCTCAGTAAAAAAGGATATTAATTAATGGCGTGTAAATACCAAACTACTGAATGGAATAACAAGAAAGTCATTTTAGGAGAGGGCTCATTAAACCCAATGGAACCTATTAATATTTTAATAGGTTTTCACGGTGCAGGATCCACTCCAGAAAACATGCTAATCCATGGAAATAAACTTGCATTAGACAACACCTTTATGCTCTTCCCCGAAGGACCTATCGATGCTGAAGAGGGTCGTTGGAGTTGGTGGTTAGACGGCCCTAAACAAAAGGAGTCTGTTAGCAGTTTTTTAATATTTTCTTCAAGTATGATAGCTAAGGCTAAGGATTACTTAAATAACCGATTTGAAAAACTAGAAACTCGAATTTGCCTATGGGGATTCTCTCAAGGTGGAGCAGCAGCTTTGACATACACTTTATTAGGGAAACACTCTTTACACAGAGTCGCCTCAGTCTGTGGTTTTCTTCCAGAATTCTCTGAGAATGAAATAGTTCCAGACACACCTGTTTCGATTCTTGGGATTTTTGGTACTAATGATGATGTAGTTCCATCATTCCTAGCCGAGCATGCACTCGAGGAAATGAAAAATAAAGGTCACAACCCAACGCTGAGAGAAACTTCTCAAGGTCACGAGCTTAACGCAGAAAACCTTAAAGAGTTGGGCATTTTCTTTAATTCCTAGGACCAAGTCTAACCACAGGTTTATATAAAATACATTAGGTTTATATAAAATACATTTCTTTACCCATTTTATCCGTAATGAAATAGTTAAATAGGTTTTCCAAAGTGTATTAATTATTGACAAACCAAGTACTTCTGATAATGTTTAGTTAGAAAATTAAATGACTTTTATTAAGTTGTAGGGAAGACGGTGTAAAACCGTCGCGGACCCGCCGCTGTAACCGGGGACGAAACCTGTACTAGCCACTGCATTTTATTTGTGGGAAGGCACAGGGAGTAGATCAATCCGGAAGCCAGAAAACCTGACTTAATTTATATGTTAATCTCTTCGGGCTTCGAGAGGTGATGGGCTTCCCCCACTACCTAAAGAGTGGGGTTTTTTATTTCCCTCCTCCTTAATCAGGAATGTTTCCATTCCAAAGAATTTCCGAAAAAATATTATTTAGTAAAGGAATACTTCATGCACTTGAGTTATTTAGCCCTATCTTTAATCATCACCCTATTTTGTAGCTCAACTACCTTAGCAAAGGATCGCATGGATCCTATTATCGTTTCAGCAAACAAAATTAAAACTATAGATACAAAAGCAACCTATGCTTCTGAAATTTATTCTCGAGAAGATATCGAGAAGTCCGGTGCGACAACGATTTATGACTTTTTTCAACAAAATACATCGGTTGCCATAATGCCTAGCTATGGGAACACCTTCAATCAAATGATTGACATGCGTGGTTTTGGACTTACGGATGGCTACAAAAATGTCGCAATTACGGTCAATGGCCGTCGACTTAATAATATTGACTCGGTAGGGCAACAACTAAGTGACATTCCAATCAATAATATTGAGCGCATTGAAATCACGAAAGGAAGTGGTTCTGTGGTTCATGGAGATGGAGCTACGGGAGGATCAATCCAGATCTATACGCGCGATACAATAGAAACAAGTATAGATACTTCCATTGGTAGTTATGGTATGCATACACAGTCTTATAGCACTGGTATTTCAGAAGGGAAGTTTATTTTATCAGTATCAGGCGCTAATTATTCTCAAGATGGATTTTCAGATAAGGGGTTAGATGGAATTAGAGATAAGAGTGATAGTCATAATCATGGAGCTAAGCTAAAATTTTTTCCTACCGAATCTAGCGAAATATTTTTTCAAATAGATTGGGCAGACCACAACGTAAGGTATCCAAATGCTATAACTTCAAAAGAATTCGAAAGAAATCCAGGGTCTAGTTATAAAACTACGAAAGGTGTAAAAAACTATACTCTGGATACTGCAAAAAAAGAAAATTATGCCCTAGGGACAACCATTGAACTAGGGAACAACCTTGAAGCAAGTTTAACTTTTAATCATCAACAAAAAGACACCATCATAGTTGATGGTGAATTCCCAGCTGGCACACCGGATAATAAGGAGTACACTACAAATACGTTTGATAGCAGACTTAAGTATCAGAATGGACCACTAAAATTAATCACAGGTATTCAAACATGGTATGCAGAACGCCTTGGTAAGTATGGTACTGCAGAAAAAGATAACAAAGGAGTGTATATTCAAAGCGAATACAGTACCGGCAACACAATTTTTTCTTTCGGTACGAGGGGTGAGTGGGTCCACAACTCATTTACAACATACTCCTCTGATTTAAGTTTTATAGCTTATGATATTGGCGTTAATAAAACTTTGAATGATCGCCTCAGTATTTTTTCTAATTTAAACTATGCATTTTTAGCACCAGATGTTGATCGATGGTTTGAATTTAATGGACCATTTAATGAATTCATAGCTCCAACCAAGTCAACGACCCTTAATATCGGTGGTCACCACGTAACATCAAAAAACAAGGCTAAACTTACGCTGTATGCAATGGAATTATCAAATGAGCAATATTATAATCCCGTCACATTTGAGAACACCAATATTGACAAATCGTTTAAATATGGACTTGAATTACAGGACAAGCACATCTTTAATAATCAATTATCCGCTCAACTCAGTTACGCATACACAGGTACATTTATTGACTTTGAACCAACAACTGCAGAGACGCTACCCGGAGTATCTCCTCATAATATAACAATTGGCTTAGAGTACACCCCCGCATCAAACTCTAGAGCTATGCTAACGCAAAACTATCGGAGTGAATCTCTTCACTTGGAAGACTTTGGAGATGAGGGCCAAATGAAAACTAGCGCATACACATCTACTGATATTTCATACACCCATATTTATAAAACTGAGGCAGCGAATGCTCTATTCAAGCACTCAGAGTTAACCCTAAAAATAGAAAACCTCTTTGAGCAATCTAATGGACTTTGGCTTAGAGATGATGTCATCTATCCAACTAAATTTACCAGAAATTTAATCCTTGGAGCTAAATTCAACTTTTAATAAAAAAAATGCCACGAGGTTTAATTATATTTAAAGAAAACTGTAAGAAGTTTAAAGTTTTTCACCTGATCGCTCTATTTGTTTGTTCAATATATTCTATAAATTCACACGCCTCATCACAGCGTGTGATCTCTACCTCTCCGGCAATCACGGAAATTCTCTTTGCTGTAGGCGCCGGAGATAACGTTATAGGCGTAACAGACTACTGCAATTATCCTAAAAATGCGTGTCGTCTCCCAAGTATTGGTGGACCATTAAACCCAAGCACCGAAAAATGGATTGCTTTAAAACCTGATTTAATAATACTTCAAGATGACAGCGTAGTACTAAATAAGCACGCAAAGGTATTCAAAATACCCACTCTTGAAGTATCGGTAAATAATCTAAAAAATATTTTAACGTCCATTCAGATTATTGCTGATGCAATGCAAAAACCTAAAGCAGGAAAACAACTGGTTGATCAAATAAAACGACAAATAGATAATTACCAAACTAACATAAGAAAGACACAACCTCGTCAAGTTTTGATGCTATTAAGTGACACGAATGATCCAAGCCGGGATCTATACGCTGTTGGTAGGAATACATTTCTCAATGAACTTTTATCTATTGCCGGTGGGAAAAACATCCTTCCCGACACAATGGCAACCTATCCAAAAATTTCTAAAGAATTTATTCTCGCTAAATCACCTGAAATAATCATAGAAATTGGGCCCACAGCCAATCTATCAAATGAAGAAATTCTAGTTAGAAAAAAGGCCTGGACAATATACCCTACAATACGTGCAGTAAGAAATGACCGATTATATTTTGTTGGAGCTGATTATATTTTAATCCCTGGCCCGCGCTTACTGAACATTTTGGATATTTTGGCTCGCAATATTCATCCGGAATTATTCTCAAACTCGATAAATATAAAACAAGAAACCATATCCCAATGAACTCATCTCTCCTTCAAGTTCAAGATATTAATTTTTCTTATGACCAAAATTCGGTTCTTCACTCTATTTCAATGAATGTTAATTCTGGAGAATTTATAGGCGTTATAGGCCCTAATGGCTCGGGAAAGTCAACTCTCTTAAAGCTTCTAGGGGGCGTGTTTAAGCCAGATTCAGGTCAATTATATTTTAAAGAGAAAAACTATCTAGACTACCAACGAAGACAGTTAGCGCAATCTATTACTTGGGTCCCACAGGAACACCCGATGGCATTTAATTTTAAAGTTTCGGAAATAGTTCTCATGGGACGTCACCCTTATCTCTCCGCCTTCACTTTTGAAGGAGAAGATGATATCGAAATTGCCCATGGTGCAATGGAGTCTACTCAAACTCTTCAATTCGCTCAACGAAACTTTAACGAGATTAGTGGTGGCGAAAAACAAAGGGTAGTTATCGCGGGAGCCATCGCTCAAGAACCTGAATTAATGATTCTTGACGAACCCACCTCAGCACTAGATATCAAATATCAGATTCAAATTCTAAGCATTTTAAAAAATTTAAATGCGAATCAACAAACTACCATTGTTCTTGCGATGCACGATCTTCATCTAGCCTCAAAGTTTTGTTCTCGACTTATTCTTCTTGATGAGGGAAAAATTTTTAAGGACGGAAAAACTACTGACGTTTTACAAAAAGAACATATTGAAAAGGTTTATGGAGTAAAGGTACATGTGATTAATGACCCGAATGGAAATATCATAATTGCACCTGACAGGTTATGTACGCAATGAATATACAAACATTTAACCTTAAACAATATATTGGAGTTATTTTTTTATTTTTTTTACTTTTTCTTGTAACTATAGCTATCACTCCATTGATTGGATCAGTACAAATAGACTTAGAAAAGGCGTTCTCAAGAGATTTAGCATTTAACGATAACGTTGATGCAAACATATTATTTTTAGCTCGCACTCCAAGAATAATTCTAGCAGCACTAACCGGAGCAGCACTTTCAGTAGCTGGCGCTATTCTTCAATCACTCCTTCGAAATGATCTGGCCGCTCCTTTCACTTTAGGTGTCTCAAGTGGAGCTGCATTAGGAGCAGTAATAGCAATGAGTCTAGGTTTACCTTATTCAATAGCAGGTATTCCAACTGTTCCGATTGCTTCTTTTTTAGGTTCCTTGGGAGCTATTAGCCTGGTTTTCTCTTTAGCTAGAACTCGAACTGGAGATTTTCCCACACCTATACTTTTACTTGCAGGAGTGACCGCTAATTTCTTTTTTGCAGCATTGGTTATGTTAATTCATTACCTATCAGACTTTACACAATCTTTTAGAATCGTACGCTGGTTAATGGGTGGACTTGATATTACAAGCTATAAAACTCTTATATCAATCGCTCCTATGATTTTTATTGGATTTGGGGTTCTCATTTTTTATGGTAGAGACTTTAACGTTATAAGTACTGGAATTCAATCAGCAATGAGCCGAGGTGTTGAGGTTATCAAGGTACAAAAAATTGGATTTATTATGGCCTCTTTACTAACTGGAGCAGTAGTTTCTTTAAGTGGACCAATCGGGTTTGTAGGTCTCATAGTACCTCATATAGTGCGCTTAATTGTCGGACCTGATTTAAGAATATTGTTACCTGCATCTATTTTTTTTGGAGCAAGTTTTCTTATTATTTGCGACACGTTAGCTAGAACTATTATAGCTCCGACAGAAATTCCTGTCGGTATTATAACTGCTATGCTTGGCGGTCCATTTTTTGTTTGGCTATTAAAACGACCAAAGTCGTAAAGAAAGGAAATTTTAATGAAAAAACCAGCAAAGAGTGATCCAAAAAAAAGAAAAGGACTCATCATCGTCAATACGGGAGATGGGAAAGGAAAGTCTACAGCAAGTTTTGGATTAGCCCTTCGTGCTGGAGGAAATAAGATGAATGTCTTCATCATGCAGTTTATGAAAGGACCTTGGAAAGCTGGCGAACGGAAGGCACTAAAAGCACTATCTAAATATATTGAATATGAAGCCATGGGTGATGGATTTACCTGGGACACAAAAAATCCTGAACAAGATAAAAAAACAGCACGCGATGCATTTGAAATAGCTAAAGAAAAATTAATGAGCAATAAATACCAGATGATCATATTGGATGAAATCAACTACGTCCTTGATTACCATTTTTTTCCGATAGATGAATTTTTAGAAACACTACGAAACAAACCTAAAGATGTACATGTGGTTTGTACAGGACGCAATGCTAACGAGAAATTAATAGAAATGGCTGATTTAGTCACAGAGATGAAACTTGTTAAGCACCCATATGATGACCAAGGAATCCCTGCGCAAAAAGGAATAGAATTTTAATGAACTTTTTCAATACAAGCCTAAGCAATAGTCCATTGAAGGCAACATTAATATTATCAACTCTGCTGCATGCAAGTGGTTTTTATATTTTATCTGAAGTCTCATTTAATCAAGCTTCAAGGTCACCAGATACAGCGCCGATTAAAGTCACCGCTCTAATTCAAGAAAAAGGAGTAAAACCTGCGAGCATAAAATATGTCACTGAGCGGTACTCAACACAATCAAATCATTTGCATAAGTTAGTTTCAACTGAAATAAAAAAATTATATCCTGCACAGCCAATTCCAACTCAAGATATAAATATCCAAAAATACATACAGGGTCATTTGAAAATAAGAAGTCTAACAACTCTTGATCAAATACAATTAACCTCGAGCAATAAATACTTACCTTCGCGAATAAATTCTAAAGAATATTATAGAAATCCAATTTCAACAATAGAGCCTTATTCTTCAAAAAAAGACAACTACTCACCAAAAGATACAACTTTTTCTTCAGCACCAGCTAAAAATATAGTTTTAACCCATAAAAAATATCTACCCAGCGCTGTTAAAATCTCAAGTAGTTCAAGTATTCATGAATATGATTTACATAGTTCAAAATCTACCCCTATATATAAAAATAATAATCAAAGCCTTAAATTCTTCGCTTCTGTAAGTGAAGTGTCTCGTCCTGATGGTCTTAGTGGGGAGTCTATCAATTCACCTCAAAAAACCACTACCGAAAAAATAGCTTCCACGTTTAAAAATTTATCTTCATTAAATAAGGGCGAGTTACAGCGAGGATTTCATAGAAAAATCTGGCAAAGAGTAGCGAGTGTAAAATACTACCCAAGGATGGCACGCCAAAGAGGTTTTGAAGGCGAACCAATTGTAGCCTTCACTCTTAGCAGTAAAGGTGAATTGATTGACTTAAAGTTAATTGCAATTTCTAGTCATAAAATACTTAACGAAGCTGCTCTTGAAACAATCCGACGCGGAATCCCCTATCCATCAATCCCAAAACCTCTTAAAAAGAATTCTATTTCATTTAATCTTCCTATTTCATATGTATTGAATGAATGATGAAAAAACATAAAGCTCCTAGCATGCTAATTTTTATATTCTTTAGTTTCACAGTGTATCTGGCAAACAATGAGGTTTTGCAGTTAGATAATAATTTTAATGATAATATGACTCAGCGCAAATAATAGGAGTATTTATGAAACAATCTCAAGCTTTGATGTTATTAACAGCAATTATTCTTTTTTTTATAAACTCCTGTGCACCGAAACCTACTAAAAAGGTTCCCATAGAGTTTGAATCTGGCCAAAAATATTTTCATCAGGTTTGTGCCAATTGTCATGGCGTAGATGCGCTTGGTAAGAACACAAGAGCACCAGGACTGATTGACCCTGAATATCTTCCTAAAAACTTTTCAGATGAAGACTTTTATCAGCAAATAGTTGAAGGGTCTAAAAAAATGTCCTCACAGCGCAATAAAGTATCCGATCCTGAAATCAAGGAAATCATTAAATATCTTCGTTATTCTCAAGAGATCGCCGGTCTGAGTGAAGGTGATGACGATCCAGATGAGGATGAAGAGGAGTAAAGAACGCTATCATTCTCATAAATGTTGACAGCCATTATCTTTTTGGATAGATTAACCGGCTTCTAATCTATTTTCCCCATTTGACCAGTAACCGATTCAATGGAGCAACTCAATATGCCCGACAATGAAAATTATATTCAAAAATTATTTGCAAACCGTATTGGTGGAAATAAATTCGGTAAAGACACAAAAATATATAAGTTTGAAAAAATCAAACGTTCAAAACGCGCGGCTATGGATGAAAATCCAAACAAGGAACTCTTTGATCTAGGGGTTGGTGAACCAGATGAAATGGCTTTTCCTGAAGTGATCAAAACGTTGCAGCTAGAAGCTGAAAAACCGGAAAATAGGGGTTACACAGACAACGGTATTCAAGAGTTTAAGAGTGCCGCTGTTAATTATATGGAGAAAGTTTTTGGTGTTAAGGGCCTAGATCCTAATAAACATGTAAATCATACAATTGGCTCTAAATCGGGCCTAGCTATGTTGCCATCCATCTTTATTAATCCAGGTGATATTACCTTAATGACTGTTCCTGGCTATCCAGTTATGGGTACACACACTCAATATTTAGGTGGTGAAGTGGTTAATTTACCGCTTACAAAAAAAAATAGTTTTCTCCCTGACCTTAAATCAATTACATCAGATGTTGCTAAAAGAGCTAAGCTCCTCTACTTAAATTATCCTAATAACCCAACAGGAGCTAATGCCACCCGTAAATTTTATGAAGAAGTAGTCGACTTTGCACAAAAGAACAATGTGGTTGTAATTCAGGATGCTGCCTACGCAGCTTTAAACTTTGACGAAAATCCGACTAGCTTTCTATCAGTACCAGGGGCAATGGGAGTAGGTGTTGAACTTCACTCCCTCTCAAAGTCATATAATATGACTGGTTGGAGGATTGCATTTGTAGTTGGTAATGAGCTAATAGTAAAAGGTGTTGCTCACGTTAAAGATAATATTGATTCAGGTCAGTTTGCGGCCATTCAGAAAGCAGCAATTCACGCTCTAGAGCACCCAGAAATCACTGAAAAAATTCTTAAAAAATATCGACGCCGGTTGACAAAATTAGTTGAAGCCTTAAACTCTTTGGGATTTGATGCAACCATTCCCGGTGGATCATTTTTCCTATATGTAGAAGCACCCAAGGGAATAAAGGGTGGGCAGAAGTTCAAATCAGGCGAGGAATTTTCACAGTATCTTATCAAAGAAATGATGATATCAACGGTCCCTTGGGACGATGTAGGAAGTTTCACTCGTTTTTCTGCAACTTTTGCAGCTAAAGGGGTACAAGAAGAAACACGCATCATCAATGAAATTAAAAGTCGACTATCATCTGTGAATTTTGAATTTTAATTTAATTAGCTTACTAAAGCGTTTTAAGTTTCAATATCGGAGAGGCTTGCTATTCATAAAATAACTACTATTTAGTCGTAAATCAAATCCTACCTTTTCAAACTATTCAGTGCAATGAAACACACTGCCTACATTGCAATCGGATCAAACATTGGGAACCCATATCAAAATTGCACAGAAGCTATTCATAAAATATCAAACAATGACTCTATAAAGATTATATCCAAGTCATCCTTTTATCAAACCTCACCCGTTGGGGGTGTTGAGCAAGATTGGTTTATAAACTGCGCAATTAAAATCAACACTTCTTTAACTTCTGACAGCCTACTTTTTAACTTACTAAATATAGAGTCTGTAATGGGAAGAATTAGGGGGGGAAAGTGGGGGCCTCGACTGATAGACCTCGATCTATTATTTTACGATAGCCTTATTTCAAACAAGAAAAAACTAACCATACCACACCCCGAAATTCAAAAACGAAATTTTGTCTTGATGCCATTATCTGACATAGCAGAAAATCTAATTCATCCCGTCTTAAAAAAAACTATTGGAGATCTTCTTAAGGAATCAACAGATAACGCAGCAGTTAACAGGTTAGACAACACTATTTAAATCGTCAAGATTAATAGTTTCTACTGCAGTTAAAGCATGAGCCATAAGCTCTTCCCATGGGAATAGTTTCTCATCTAATTCCAAGTATTTTATTTTGCTGCGTGTGGTTGGGTTTATGGGCATAAAAACCGAGCAACAATCAGGCTGCACCTCTATACTCACATCGTAAGTACCTATTTTTTTAGCATTCAAAATAATCTCATGCTTGTTCATTCCTATTAAGGGTCGAAAAACACTCATTTGAGTTACACAAGATACTGCCGCAAGATTTTTTAAAGTTTGAGAAGCTACTTGTCCCACCGATTCACCAGTTACTAATCCATTACAATTATTTAATTCGGCCAAAACGTGAGCGATTCGATACATCATACGTCGATACAAGACAATTCTATTCATCTCATGGCAATTATCTCTTATTGAAACCTGAATATCTTGAAATGGAACAACAAAAAGTTTTCCCCCGCCTTGGTATCGATTTAAGATCTTTGCCAAACGCACGACTTTGTCGTAACCACCACGACCAAGAAATTTACGATTATCAAAAAAAACACTGTGAACGCGACAACCTCTAGTCATAAGTTTAAATGTGGACACAGGGCTATCAATACCACCTGATAACAAGCTTAGTACTTGCCCAGAACTGCCCACTGGCAATCCACTAAGACCTGATACACGATTATCAAAAACTATGGTTTCTTGAGGACCAATTTCAACTTCAAGAATAAAGTCAGCATGATTGATATTAACAGTTAGCCCCTTACTAGCAAGAGCTTCCATAATTCGAGAGCCAACCTCAAAATCAAACTCTTTAGATGTAAAGGGGAAAGATTTATTAGACCGTCGGGTTCTAACACAAAACTTCAGTGCATCACTAACTTGAAACTTATCCTTAATTAGGCTGATTCCTAACTCTGCAATTTTATCAAAATCAGGTTCTATTGACCTTCCAATACTTATAGAAGCTATTCCAGGGACAAAAGTCAATAAAGTAACGCATTTTTTGGCGCAGTCAAGATTCACACGACCAAGGATACGTCCATGAATTTTATCAATTTTAATACCTTGAAAATCCCTCAGAGCATACCTAATATTTTGAACAAGTTGGTTTTCAAAGTGCCTTCGATTTTTACCCTTAAGACCAATTTCATCGTATCGAATCAGAAGCGTTCTTATTTCCATTAATTTTTAGATTTTTTTTTCTAAAGGTTGAATATAAACTTTTATAGGCAATGTAAAATTCGTTAAGAAAGATATCAATATCTTTGATCTTGTTATTACCAGAAAAAGATATACGTAAGCTACATTGTGCTTCATCTTCAGACAACCCTACTCCCATTAATATTTTTGAAGGTTTTTTTGAGCTTGCGCTACAGGCACTTCCTAATCCAACAAAAATACCTTTTGATTCCAAATGATGTAACAACACTTCGCCTTCTACTGGAGGAAAACTAAAGTTTACAATAGAAGGAGATTGACGTTGTGGATCATCAGTAATTAACGAGTTGAAACGGATATTTAATTCAGGCGTACGATCATTCATCTCACACAAACCCTGAACTAATCTACTTTTAAGAAACTCATAATGTTCTTGCATTTCATCAACTCGTTCAGAAGAAAGTGAAATTGCCTTTGCCATAGCACGAATCAGTGGTACGGGTAATGTGCCTGAACGAATTCCATCCTGTTGTTGACCCCCATGAATAATAGGGGCAATAGGTAACTTTGAATCATAAATCAAAAGGCCTATACCTTTTGGCCCATGAATCTTATGAGCAGAAATTGAATAACCTGATAAACGAGGCCATATTTTTGATAAAAGCTTATAAATACCGACTGCTTGCACCCCATCCATAAAAAGTCGAGTATCTGGGGATTTTTCAATCAGAGCTTCGGAAACTAAAATGGGATCGTTTACAGTTCCTAGTTCATTATTCACGTGAGACAAGCATAAAAGCTTACAGCGATTCTCACAAAGAATGGAAATATTTTTTAGATCTAATCGCCCTTCCTTTTGATATCCAAGCATATTAAATGGATCGTTACCAAAAGAGCTAAGATATTCAATAGGCTCTCTAACACTAGGATGTTCCAATCCAAGATATGCAATTTTTTTATCAGGGAAACAGCGTCCTTTAATAAACAGATTATTTGATTCGCTCCCGCCACTAGTAAAAACAATTTTATGCGTGTCTGGAATATTTAAAGAATCTGCAATATCTTCCCTAGCTTTCTCAATTAATTTTTTTGCATCAAGTCCTATTGAATATATGGTACCAGGATTAGCAAAATCAGAATCCATAGACTCTCTGAGCACATCCATTACCTTTGAAGTTATGGGAGTGGTTGCGGCGTTATCAAGATAAATCATTATATAATGTCAACCGCGTTTGAGAAATCAGCCTTTATAGGGGGCCATGAGGTCTTGGTCTACATCTAGTTGATCTAATATTCTTGCGACAACAAAATCAACAAGGTCTTCAAAGGTTTTCTGCCCCGAATAAAATCCAGGGGACGCAGGCAATATATGAGCACCTGCCTGATCAAGAGCTAATAGATTTTTTAAATGGATAGTACTGAAGGGAGCTTCTCTAGGAACAATAATTAATTTGCGTTTTTCTTTGAGAATAACATCAGCAGCTCTCTCAACCATTGTGGTTGAAACACCTGATGCAATACGTCCTACAGTTCCCATACTAGCAGGAACCACAACCATTCCATCCGTACGAAATGAACCACTGGCAATACAGGTATTAATTTTTGAATTTTTATAGAGAGTTACACTTTCGCCCGCAAAATAAGATGCTTTTAAACCCAGCTCAATTTTAAGGAGTTCTACTCCACGCTCAGAAATAATCAAATGTAATTCCGAAGTCTCCTTAAGCACATCAAACAATCGCTTTGCATAACAAGCACCGCTAGCCCCTGTAATGGCAATTATGAATCTTTTCATTTCATAGCTCTATTAACTGATGAACATCTTCACACAATTGAGTATGTATACTATCAATTGTTCCTATACTTTTTATTTTCTTTATATTATTTCCAGCAAAAGAATTAAATATTTTTTGGACTTGCGTAAGGTACTCTAGTTTCTCAAATGAACTCCGTGATTCACGAGAGTTTTCTATTCTGGATAAGCATTCTTCGACTGGTGCTGTAAAAATATAAACTCTATCAGGGATAGGTGCAAAATTTTCATTTTCACGAAGAATTATATCTTTATCTAACCCTAACGCTCCTTGATATGCTGCCGTGGAGTAATAATATCTATCCAAAAGAACTACCTTATTCAAATTTAATGCAGGAATGATATTATTCCTCACATCTTCTCGCCGATCTTCGATAAACCAAGAAAGCTCTTCTTCACGAGTCACACCAACTCTCCCATGAGTTAATACCTTTCTTATTTTTTGTCCCCAAATACCATCGGTCGGCTCCCTAAATCGAGCAACGGGAACTCCTATTTTATTCAAATGAGCTTCCATATTTTTGCAATGAGTACTTTTTCCTGTACCGTCTATACCCTCAAAAACAAATAACCAACCGCGTCCCGGCACAATTTTCTCCAATAAAAAAAGTTTTAAGGAAGTAATACTACCTTATTATAACTATATACTGTTGGATTTTTAAACAACGTAATTAAACAAAAGAAAGTAAGTTACTCTGTCATAGCCTATGAGGCGGGAGTTTTACAGCTATTTGCCATTTTATTTACTAGTTCTATATCTGGGTTCATAACTCGCAAAGGACTCAAACAGCCATTTGTATTCAAAAAAAGGTCCCCTTTTTTGTTTACCTGAAAAACTTTGTCTCCTTTTTTGTGTTGAACCTGTGCTGTAAATCTATGACTACGACTCTCAATAATAGTCAGCTTTACATCTTTGAGATATTTTCCTATAGCCTTCTCACCTAAGTCTTGATCACATTTTTTATCAATTCCTACTTCACTCCATAAAGCAGTACAACTTACCTGCAGCTTGTTTAATGCTGCCAAGGATATCATGTATGTTTTAGCAATATCTTTAGCTTGACTTGAGAGTTGCATCTGATAAATACCTCCAACCAATGCCAACAAAATCAGACCTCGAATAAGCCATTTTTTAGTGGCCGACTTTCCAGCAGCAGAATCTTTAGAGCTAGTCTTTTTTTTCTTTTTTTTCTTTTTTTTAGGAGGATCTTGAGTGTCATCTTCTAAACGAACTTTCTTTTTTTTCTTTTTTTTTGGAGGGTCTTGAGAGTCGTCTTCTAGACGAACTTTCTTTTTTTTCTTTGTTTTAGGAGGATCTTGAGTGCCGTCTTCCAGTTTTAGATTATTTTTTTTTGGTTTTTCCCGAGCCATTAGTAAGTCCTAATTCATAAATATTCTTTAAATTTCCAATACTTATTTAAAAGACTTCATACCTTTCAAATAGTAATTCATATCATAATTTAGCAAAGGTTTAGGCTTAATAAAAAATCAAAAAAGGATATTATTTTAAACTCTACCAACATCTTGTGCAATAAAATCTTTAATTATTTTTTAGTTATTCTTTCCATTTGGCGTTGATTGCAAGTGAACCCATTCTAATACCCCCCATACGAAGACTGGTTAAAAGATCCAATGATGGAAGAAAAAATAATCCACGAGATATTGGAGAATGTGTTACGCTTTCGGAAAAATCTTCTAGCCTTTTTGGGTTATTACTAAAGGTAATAGCATATTGACCTGACTCTGAATCTACTTGACATGGAAAACTATACTGTGGAAGTTTGCAAGAAAGCCTATTATCCGTCTTAAATTTTTGAGTCATTACAAAGCTACTCTGGACCGTGTCTAGGTTTCCTGAGTTATTCAAGAGCACTTCTTCTTTTTTGCTAGAAATATCGGAATGTGAGCCTCCCTCTAAAACTTGCTCTTCGATTAGATTGCCACTTGGGCCAAACAATTCTTTAATTTTATCGGCAAGAATTAGATTAAACTCCTCACTTTTAGAAGAAAAGTATAAAAACATATCACCATCAGTAGCTGGTACTTCTACATCATTTATATCTATTTCATCAAGAGAATGAAAACCACCGCGAACTGGAGCATCGGGTGTAATCAAAATCCAAACCATAGGACCAAAACCAACAACAGCGCTAACTTCACTACTCTTGATTTTATTTTTAGGCCGATCATTAAAAAAATTTGCCTCTAATTCACAGGCCATGCTAGGAGTCTGCGCCCCAATTCGTACGATATTCATCGCAATGAGTGGCAAACTATCAAAATTATATATTTGTATCAGAGTGTGTTGTTTTGGGACAGTAAAAATACCTTGTTGAGGTTTCAATAGAAATTCCTCTAAAAAAAATCAATAAACAGTAAAACCACAAAAACAAAAATCGCGAAGCTATCCTTTATACCTTTAAATATTGATCGATAACTTCTTCTCCAAGGTTTTCCATTTTATCAGCCGCAACATTTCTCCCTTTATCAAGAATATAAAACTGTTGAGCAACTCGCCGTGCAAAGGGAAGCTTTTGTTCAACTAAAAGTATTGTCATTCCCCTCTCTTGATTAAGGCGAATAATGATATCCCCTATTTCGTGCACAATATTTGGCTGAATGCCTTCTGTAGGTTCATCTAGAATTAATAATTTTGGATTAATCGATAACGCCCTGCCAATTGCCAATTGCTGCTGTTGCCCTCCAGAAAGATCTCCGCCACGACGATGAAGCATCTGCTTTAAAACAGGGAAAATTTCAAATATAAACTCAGGAATCACACGCAACCCATCCGCGCGAGCGAGTAGCCCTACTTGAAGGTTTTCCTCAACACTAAGTTGAGTAAAAATTTCTCTACCCTGAGGAACATAACCAATTCCTTTATATGCCCTAACATCAGCAGACTTTTTGGTAAGATCGTAATCATTATATATAATAGAAGCTGATGAGGTTGGTAACAATCCCATAATAGACTTCAAGAGCGTCGTCTTACCAACTCCATTTCTTCCCATCAAACAGGTACAGGATCCAGCCAAAACATTCAAGTCAACATCCCAAAGTGTGTGGCTTTCCCCATAAAACTGGTTTAGCTTTTCAACCTTTAACAAAGTATCAACTCCCTAAATAAACTTCGACTACCTTTGGATTATTTTGTACGTCTTCCATTGTCCCCTCTGCAAGGACGTGTCCTTCGTGCAAAACTGTAACCCTATTTGCTATAGAACGAATGAAATCCATTTCATGTTCAACAACGACTACGGAATGCTTCCCAGCCAAGGAGCTTAAAAGCTCGGCAGTCTGTTCGGTTTCTTGATGTGTCATCCCAGCCACCGGCTCATCAATTAATAGTACTCTGGGATCTTGTACTAATAGCATTCCTATTTCAAGCCATTGCGTTTGTCCATGAGCTAGTAGACCAGCACATATATTTTTTTGTTCAGCCAAGCCAATAGTCTCCAAAGCAGTTTCAATTGTTACTTTTTGATCTGCGTTTAAACGTTTTAATAGCGATGTCCAAATATCCTTGTCTGCGTGAAGCGCTAACTCTAAATTCTCGAATACCGTGTGATTTTTAAATACTGTCGGCTTTTGAAACTTTCGTCCAATACCAGCGTGTGCAATTTCATACTCCGTCATTTTGGTTAGATCCATAGACTGACCAAAGAAAACCGTCCCTTCATCCGGTCGCGTTTTTCCGGTGATCACATCCATCATAGTAGTTTTCCCTGCTCCGTTTGGGCCTATGATGCAACGAAGCTCCCCATCGTCAATATATAAATTAAGAGCATTTAAAGCCTTAAATCCATCAAAGCTAACGGTGACATTCTCTATATATAAAATACAACCATGCCTTGTATCAACCGTGCTCTCTTTCGTTTGATTATCTTCGCTATCCATTTGTAACATCCCTATTATTGCTCTTTGAAGTATAGCGATCAAAAATACCAATAAATCCTTTAGGTAAAAATAAAGTAACCACTATGAAAAGAACTCCTAAAAAATAAAGCCAATAATCTGGGGCAGCAACAGTAAACCAGCTTTTTGCCACATTGACTAATCCTGCACCTAGGAGCGCTCCAACTAATGTTCCCCGACCACCAACGGCTACCCATATTGCCATTTCAATTGAGTTTGCGGGTTGCATTTCACTTGGATTGATTATACCCACTTGTGGCACATAGAGTGCACCAGCTAAACCACACAAAAATGCAGAAATAGTCCAAATAAAAAGTTTGTAATTCAAAGTATTGTAACCGGAAAACATCACTCTATTTTCAACATCTCGAACCGCTATAAGAACTCGGCCTAACTTTGACTTTATGATATAACGAGAAAGGACATAACTAAAAAACAACATTAAAGCTGTAATCACAAACAAACTCATTTTTGTAGAAGGTTCTTGTAAAGAATATCCCAAAATTCTCTTAAAATCGGTAAGCCCGTTATTACCTCCAAAACCCGTATTATTTCGAAAAAACAAAAGCATTAAAGCGTATGTCATCGCCTGAGTAATGATTGCAAAATAAACTCCCTTAATACGTGAACGAAAAGCAAAGTAACCAAAAATAAATGCAAATAATCCAGGTAATAAGAAAATAATTAATAAAGTAAAAGAAAAATAATCAAAACCATACCAATACCACGGTAGCTCCTTCCAATCGAGAAATACCATAAAATCAGGCAAGTCACTTTTGTAAACTCCTTCTTTACCAATACTCCTCATCAAATACATGCCCATTGCATAGCCGCCAATGGAAAAAAAAACTCCATGTCCCAAACTCAAAATACCTGTATACCCCCAAATCAAATCAACAGCCAAAGCAACTATGGCGTAACATAAATACTTTCCAAGAAGCGGAAACATATAATCGGGAATATGAAATAAAGATTCTTCTGAAATAAATATATTTAAAATTGGAAGTATAATAATGGCAGTAAACAATAGTCCAAAGGTAAGCAACCAACTTCGAAACGAATGTAATTCTGCGATTTGTTTTATCATCTAATCAGTACTCAATTATCGACAGAGCGCCCCTTAAGAGCAAATAAGCCTTGCGGTCGCTTTTGAATTAAAGCGATAATAATAACCAAAACTATTATTTTTCCCAGTACGGCCCCAGAAATAGGCTCTAAAAATTTATTAACAACACCGATTCCAAGAGCACCTACAACTGTACCTGCAATTTTACCCACACCACCTAAAACAACGACCATAAAAGAGTCCACGATATACATGCGTCCCAGTTCTGGTCCCACATTTCCTATCTGAGAAAGGGCGAGTCCGCCAAGACCGGCCACACCAGATCCCAATCCAAAAGTCCACATATCAACTTTATTAGTTGATATTCCCATGCAAGCAGCCATCTCTCTGTTTTGAGTTACCGCTCGAACTTGAAGTCCAAGAGATGTTTTCTGTAATAGTGCCCAAATAGCTGTCACTACAAAAACTACGAATATAATAATCACAATTCTACTGTAAGGAAAAACAACTCCATTAAAAACTTCAACACCACCCGAGAGGTAGAAAGGGTTGGCCACCTCTACATTTTGAGCGCCGAAAGTTAGTCTCACAGTTTGAATCAAAACTAAACTTATTCCCCATGTAGCAAGAAGTGTTTCCAATGGCCGACCATAAAGATGTCTTATAACAACTCGCTCTAAAATAATACCTACAATTGCGCTAGCTAAAAAGGAAACGGGTATAGCAATAATTAAATACCAATCAAAATAACTGGGTAAATAATCTACAAATAAATTTTGGACAAGAAATGTTGCATAAGCGCCAATCATCAACATTTCACCATGAGCCATGTTAATAACGCCCATAAGTCCAAACGTAATAGCCAAACCCAAGGCCGCAAGGAGTAATATACTACCAAGACTTAATCCATAAAATAAATTTGCTATTTGATCAACAAATCCCTGCCGCTGCTTAATGGAATTGATTGCCTTGGCAGCTCTATCACGAATTTCTGAATCCTCTTCAAGAAAATCACCTTTATTATTTTTTTTCAATAATCCTTCAAGAATAGTGTAAAAATTATTACTTCCAAATTTTTTAATAGTATTTATCGATTCAATACGTTTAATTCTGTCTTTACTTTCTATATTTATTTTTGCTAGAACCAATAAAAGAGTCTCTTTCACATCATTGTTTTTTTCTTTTTTTAGTGAGTCTTCAACTATATCCAGAACTGAACTCGAAGAACGCTTTAACAACTCTTGCGCCGCTTTTAATCGAACATTAGGTTCCTCGGAGCTCAACTTTAGCTTTGCAATTGCCGTAGCCAAATATCTTCTAACAGTGTTATTAATTCTTGGTTTTCTAAGTGTTAAAGTTTTTATATTTAACTTTTCTCCTGTAAGAGCATCAGCAGCTTGGTCCTCCGACTCATTTAAAATGACAAGGTTTCCCTTATCCGTAACAGCCAGACGTTTATTCTTAAGAGCACTTAAAGCCGGTAGTGCTTTAGAGTTTCCAAGTTCGCCCAATTTTTTTACTGCTATTTTAATCTTGGAACGACTCTTATTTCCTAAGTCATTCAATAACGACTCAAAGTCATTCGCTTCAACAATTGATATGGAAGATACGAAATAAGCGATAACAAAAAACAACCCAATTGGTCGTATCAAAAATTTAAAAGCTCTAAAAGTTTCAATAGAACAAATAGATTTAATTAGGGAAAGGTGTTTGGCCATTAACTAAAGTCTTTCTATAAACAAAGAAATTCCATTCACTTAAAGTGAATGGAATTTTTATCAAAGCTCTCCGGACAGAGAGTACGAACCAATTTTATAGGAAACTAATACCGATCTGCCGGAGGAGAAACCCGAAAAATCAGAATTTAGCCTTGGTACAATTACCACACACCCAAGGATAAGTCCAATCGGCTACTTTTTTAGCACTTTCAGGGATAAAGGGACTCCATGCTTGTGCTCGAATAGGTCCATCTGTTTTCCAGACTACATCAAATTGTCCATTTTCCTGGATCTCACCAATAACTACAGGTTTATGTAAATGATGATTCTTTGCATCCATTGTAATTTTAAAACCAGAAGGAGATTGTACCGTTTGACCACCTATTGCCTGTCTCACTGCATCTATATCCGTGGTACCCGCTTGTTCGACTGCCTGAGCCCACATCTTTATTCCTATGTAAGTCGCTTCCATTGGATCATTGGTCACACGCTTAGAACCACCCGGCAACTTATTTTTCTTAACATAAGCATTCCATTTTTTAATGAATGCTTTATTTTCTGGGGTCTTAACAGACATAAAATAATTCCAGGCTGCCAAGTGTCCTACTAACGGTTTGGTATCAATACCACGCAATTCTTCTTCACCTACAGAAAATGCAACAACCGGAATGTCTTCCGCCTTTAGCCCCTGATTTCCAAGTTCCTTATAAAAAGGGACATTCGAGTCGCCATTTATTGTGGAAACGACCGCGGTTGGTTTACCAGCAGCAAATTTTTTAATATCTGCAACTATCGTTTGGTAATCACTATGACCAAACGGAGTATACGTTTCCATAATATCTTTTTTCGCTACACCCTTAGATTTCAAGAAGTAGTTAAGAATCTTATTAGTCGTACGTGGATATACATAGTCAGTCCCTAAAAGAACCCACCTTTTAGCACCACCACCATCTTCGCTCATTAAATATTCTACCGCAGGAATGGCTTGCTGATTTGGAGCAGCGCCAGTGTAAAAAACATTATAAGAAGATTCCTCGCCTTCATACTGAACCGGATAAAAAAGTAATCCATTTAATTCTTCAAAAACCGGAAGAACTGACTTTCTAGATACAGAGGTCCAACAACCAAATGTAACAGCAACTTTCTGCTTTTGAATTAACTCCCTAGCTTTTTCAGCAAATAAAGGCCAATCAGAAGCAGGATCAACGACAACTGGCTCTAATTTTTTCCCGAGCAATCCACCTTTATTATTGATCTCTTCAATGGCCATTAAAGCGACATCTTTTAATGATGTTTCACTAATTGCCATCGTACCGGAAAGCGAATGTAAAACTCCTACCTTTATTGTATCTGCTGCATGAGCGACACCGCTAGTAACAAAAAAAACAACGGCAAGAAGAAAAAACTTTAAACTAAAAAATGGAGCTTTTTGTTTTGGTTCTAAATAATTCATCTTTCTAGCATCCTTTCAAAGCCAAATTAATAATTATGTTTTTTAACTTAAGCCCTACATAACTATTCTAGTGAGCAATTCCGATGCCAAAAAAAAATTAAGACAAAAACCTTTAAAAAACATTGCCTTGTAAAGTTATATTAAAAAAGCATTCTCAATTTTGCTCTAAAATTAAGCATTAAACTGGCATAGTGCTATTTTTTGATACTTCTTATAAATATTATTTATATAAAGGCAAAGGGGGGAAAATAAAAAAATCGATTAAGAGGATCGACCTATTAATTTTAAAATTAAAGTTGAGGAGTCACAGCTAAGTTTCGACTTCATAATAAAAAAAAAGTCTTGTGATAAAAAAAAGGAAAGGCTATAAAGCCTTTCCTTTTCCTAAGCAAGTCTAATCTTAATTTAAAACTATAACTGAAACTGCATAGCCAACATAGCTGTATTTTTGTCAACCGTATTATCATGATCTGTATCAACGTACCAAAGTGCTGTTATTTTGGCATTAAAACCATCAATCACATAATTCAAACCGGCTTCTGTTCGATCTTTAGTTCCTCTACTACCAGAAGCGTTTGTTTGATCTCTATCATAACTCTGGTACCTAAAATAAGGCTGAAGCTGACCTTGTATGCCACCAATCGAAGTTTTATCGGGCATTAAGTAACTTGCTAAAATCAGGTAAGAATCACCCTGAAGCAAGTTAGTTGTATAATCACCAGTATGACCACTCTTATCATCCAAGTCCCAATCATAGTAAGCACCCTCAAGATTAAGAACGGCACCACCACTGATAGTCCTTTCTATAAGAATATCAGCACCTATCCCTGAGAAGTCACCTTTATCAGCAGCCGTGCCTACAGCGTCTTCTTCATGATGAACAGATATTCCTAAAGTGGTAAGTTGCTTAGCTCCAAAATAAGTACTCCCCGTATAAAACCCTGGTTCTGCATCGCCTAGAGCAATATCAATTCTACCTGTGTGTCTGACACTATCGTCTACATCAGAGCCGCCACTGGTGCCTTCGAAAACACCGTATGCCCATTCAAATTTACCACCCGCAACATCACCATGAAACGCAAAGCCATTATCGCGACCAGCAAAAACACCTAGATTCCCAAAAGACTGAACAATCGGATAAGAATACGCCGCATTCAAATAGTAAGGTCCATCCAAGTTAGAGCGGTCACTTGGAGGCAACTGCCGTCCTACCCATAAATCAAAAAAACCAAAATCTATTTTAGCAACTGCATCCAGAAGGTTAACACTATCTCCACTAAGATCTGTATTGAATTCAACCTGAATATTTTTATGAACCTGAGAAACCGTATAGAGCCTCATGTTATCCAAGGAGGTATCAAAAGAGTCTTCCCCCGCATTGGTAGCATTATTTTCATTATTTGACACAGATGCCCTTAAACCCATACCTATTTGAAAATATTTAGTATCATCAATCTTAATTTTTGCGCCAGCGGTAGCAAAAATAGGAGAGCTAGCTACAATCAAAAAAACCGCAACAATACCAAAAGAAAACCGCGTAAAAATCGATAAATTCATAAACACCTTCCCCCTCACTCTAAAATAATATTTATTTTTTAACAAATTCTCCAGATTAAACAAGATTATCTCGGCGTCGTCAGGGACGGTGGTCCAAATCAACAATTGAATATTAACACAAGAAAAAAACTAATACAAAGTGCCAAGGTTATAGACATCAAATTCGTTGGACTTCAATGTTTTTATCACTTGTATTTTTCCAACCGCTCATTATATGAAAATTAACAACCAATTGACCCGTAAAAAGTCACTCCTTAAGTTTGTTCATAAAATTGATCAAATTCTCCAAAAGCCCCTCCTAACCATAACCCTAATTCAACTAGATATTCTCAATAAATATATAAAAATAATAAAACATCACTGACCACGTTGATTCCATAACATGTATAGAGTAAACAATAGCAAAAGTTATTCCTTTTTTTTCAGAAAAAACCTAATAGCTTATCTATTAACGAGTTAAAAAAAAATAAGGGTGTTTGAAGTGATCGCTTAAGGGAGAAAACGTTCTTTATGGAGGCATTAAAACAAAGGTTGCTTAAATATGGAGCAAATTAAAATAAACGTTCTCGAATTTACTAAGAAACTCTTAAAATGCCAGCGAGTCAGACATTTCGGGCAACTTTACTAAAGCAAATTAAAACAAGTCATCAAAAATATTTTTTTGCTGACTTTTATATTCTTCCTCGCTGATGAGTCCTTTGTCGTAAAGATATTTAAGGTGTTCTAGTTTTTCCTCTAATTTAGGATTAATATTACTATTTTGGGAAGGTTTTTTTTGCAGGACACCAAAAGAACTCTGGTTATTCATATTTTCCTGGCCGGAGATATGTAGCTTCAGTTTTGAAATAATCCAGTTTTTCTGTATACGCTTATCTATTCCTGACTTAAAATAAAGCTGACCATTCTTGGGTGTCATTTTCCAAGAAAAAATATTCCAACCACGAACATTATTTTTTTGTAGAAACGTTTCACCGCGAATTGAATCGAAACGCCAGTTTAAATAACTTTTAAAAGAAAAAATATCACCCGATGTGATACCACCTTCGCTTTTTAGTTGCATCCTAATAATTTTATCGGGACTCACCTCTCTAAATGCCTTGAAAAGAATGGGGGCTAATGTTTGAATCTCGGAAACGGAAAACACAGGCTCTTCTTTATTACCGATAAAGGTTCCCTTTGACTTTAAAGAAACCATATGGTTGACAATTTCTGCCTGTGAAATTTTGATAGGGTGGTTTAATTTCATATTAGTAAGGCTGGAGTTCTCATAAAATTGAGATCGAAATGTAATTTTAACCTTACTTTTTTTTAACCCAACTCCTTCTGCAACTCCAAAGATAAACGGGCTAAAAAAAATAAAAACGACTACCACTTGAAAAAATTTAAAATTAAAAACCATTATCCACAAAACCTACAAAAGATTAAGAACATAGCAAACCCTGCTTAATGACAAACTGTTCAACATCCTCTACACCTAAACCATTTTTTAAATTGGTAAACACGAATGGTCTATCCCCTCTCATTTTTTTAGCATCGCGCTCCATCACTTCAAGGGATGCTCCAACATGAGGCGCTAAGTCAGTTTTATTAATAATCAACAAATCAGACTTGGTGATACCAGGCCCCCCCTTACGCGGAATTTTATCACCTGCGGCTACATCAATAACATAAATAGTAAGGTCCGATAATTCAGGACTAAAAGTAGCAGCAAGGTTATCGCCACCACTTTCAACAATAACTAAATCCAAAGCAGGGAAACGAACATACAGTTCTTCAACCGCAGAAAGGTTCATTGAAGCATCTTCCCGAATTGCTGTGTGTGGGCATCCTCCAGTTTCTACTCCTATTATTCGCCCCTCTTCCAAAGCCTTGTGTTGAATTAAAAACTGAGCATCCTCTTTTGTATAGATATCATTAGTCACTACAGCAATCTCAAACTTATCGCGTAATTTTTTACAAAGTTCATTGATCAATGCAGTTTTACCAGAACCCACTGGCCCCCCTACCCCAACTCTCAAAACTTGTTTTTTATCCATATTTTCAACCTCTTGCTACTCTTCTCTATGAACGAAATAACCTTGTGTACTGAGTCTCATGAAGAGCACTTGCGATTCCCTGCCCAGGGGCACTATAACCAATAGCATCATCTTGCAAATCCAACCCCTGAGCCACCTCATTTGATATAGTTTCAATAACAGTTGATAAAATCTTTTGCCCATCGGTTTGCCCTAATGGAATTAATTTCATTGCGCATAAAACTTTATTTTCTGCCCACATCCACAAAAAGCCACTTGCGGCATCGCTTAAAGAAATATCCCATCTAACAGCTGCTAAACTATATAAAGTGAGGAACCCACCGTAAGGAGGTTTTAAGAAAGGTTTTGCTTCTTCTAAATCTAAATCAACTAAGAGACGCGCCAACGCTTTTCCTAATTGTCGATCTTCTTCTTGAAGTTCAAATGCGTCTCGACTTGCTGATAAAAATTTATTCCAATAATCTACTCTATCCAAAATAGACCCCTGCCACGCTTTGTAAAGATTTTTCAGCACAGGGATATCTAAATTAATTAGTGAATTTTTTAAAAGACCTTGGATCCAATCCGATGCTGTTGGAGCATCGTGTACCCAACCAGATGATATAGCAAACTCTAATCCTTGTGAATACGAGTAACCACCGATCGGGAGTGATGGACTGGTAAGACGTATTAACTTTAGCAAACTGGGATTCTGCAAGTGAAACATGGCGTTGTTAGTGTTCATGAGTATGCCGGTGCTTCCAACCATTTTGATAAGCTCCAGGCTCTGGTTCAAAGGGAGCCTCTTGGTGCTCAACCTCTAAGCCAAGAGAACGAACCATATCGTCCAACACATGGTCATGAAGATAACACAGTGTGCCGTTTCCGATTTGCAAGGGTACGTGGCGATTCCCCAAATGATAACAAGCGCGAGACAATAAATGAGTATTTGGTTCATGAACTACAGAAACAGATTCTAAAGAAGCACGTACTTCAACAACTGTACCGCATGTGCTTCGCAGCAAATCACCGTGACGCAGGACAAGGCCTCTGCTTAAAATGAGAGCAGCTTCGTTACCGTTGTCGAGAGTAACTCGTAGACGGCTTTTTTGTCTTTGATCAAATGGCAGAGTTAGAGAGGTAGAAGAAGTTCCCACGCAATCTTCAATGCGCTCTGTAATTTCCAACATGATTTTTTTCCAAAACAGCAATCAAGAGAAACAGCCTTCACTAAAAAAGGAAGTAGCGTTGCGCTAAAGGCAATACTTTAGCAGGCTCACACGTTAACAACTCCCCATCTGCACGCACTTCATAAGTTTGCGAATCAACTTCTATATTCGGTTGGTAGTCATTATGTATCAAATTTTTTTTTCTAATTTGACGCGTATTTTTTACTCCAATAATTTTCTTATTCAATTTTAATTTTTGTGCAATTCCGTCATCACAAGCAGCTTGAGAAACAAAACTCACACAGGTTTCACTGCGTGCACCACCCAAGGCACCAAACATTGGTCGGTAATGAACCGGTTGTGGGGTAGGAATTGATGCATTAGGATCACCCATCGGCACAGCCACAATCATCCCACCCTTGATCATCATCGCAGGCTTAGCGCCAAAAAAAGCTGGTTTCCAAAGTACAATGTCTGCAAGTTTACCGGGTTCTATTGACCCTACTTCATGAGCAATTCCATGAGAGATAGCGGGATTAATAGTATATTTTGCTACGTAACGTTTGGCCCGAAAATTATCATGGTGTTTAGGATCTGGTTTTAGGGCACCCCGCTGAACTTTCATCTTATGTGCAGTCTGCCAGGTCCTAGTAATAACTTCTCCAATTCGCCCCATTGCCTGCGAATCGGATGCAATCATACTAAATGCCCCAAGATCATGAAGTATGTCCTCCGCTGCGATGGTTTCGCGTCTAATCCTCGATTCAGCAAACGCAACATCTTCTGGAATTTTGGAATCAAGATGATGACAAACCATAAGCATGTCCAAGTGTTCATCAACTGTGTTAACCGTAAAGGGACGAGTAGGATTTGTCGAGGAAGGTAGCACATTAGATTCTCCACAAGCTTTTATAATATCGGGAGCATGCCCACCACCTGCACCTTCTGTATGATAAGTATGGATAGTTCGGTTTTTAAAAGCGGCAATCGTATTTTCGACAAAGCCCGACTCATTGAGCGTATCTGTATGAATCGCTACTTGAACATCAAATTTCTCAGCAACGCTCAAACAGTTGTCAATAGCAGCTGGTGTCGTCCCCCAATCTTCATGCAGTTTCAAACCCATTGCACCTGCCAGGACTTGTTCCTCTAAAGCAAGCGGTAAACTAGCATTCCCTTTACCAAGAAAACCGAAGTTGATAGGTAGTTCTTCAACGGCCTGATACATGCGCTGAATATTCCAAGGCCCCGGCGTACATGTAGTCGCATTGGTTCCAGCCGCAGGTCCCGTTCCACCACCAATCATAGTGGTAATACCTGACATTAAAGCGTCATCTACTTGCTGAGGACAAATAAAATGAATGTGGGCGTCAATGCCTCCGGCTGTAGCAATCAATCCCTCACCAGCAATAGCTTCTGTAGATGGGCCAATAATAATATCTACACCTGGCTGGATATCAGGGTTACCGGCTTTACCAACCGCAAAAATACGACCTTCTTTTATTCCAATATCTGCTTTAACAATTCCCCAGTGATCCAAAATTAAAGCATTGGTTATGACTACATCAACAGCATCTTTTGAGGTCCGTTGACTTTGCCCCATACCATCTCGAATAACTTTACCGCCACCAAACTTTACTTCTTCTCCATATACTGTCTTATCTTCTTCAACTTCGATCCATAGTTCCGTATCACCCAACCTAACGCGATCTCCTGTTGTTGGTCCGAACATATCGGCATAAGCGTGACGGTCAATAGTAGTCATGATTGTTCCTCCAATGGGCCCATAACTTTTGCATTGAACCCATAAACCTCTCTAGAGCCTGTATATTCAACTAACTCTACCTCTCTAGTTTGTCCAGGCTCAAAGCGAACGGCTGTTCCTGCGGGAATGTTTAACCGAAAACCATATGACAGTTCACGATCGAATTCCAATGCAGAGTTCGTTTCAAAAAAATGATAGTGCGATCCTACTTGGACTGGTCGATCCCCGAGGTTGGCAATTGATAACTCAACCTTTTTACGTCCTTCATTTAAGATCAACTCTCCCTTTTGAATTGCATATTCTCCAGGAATCATAATTTTTTCCTTTAGACTATCGGGTTATGAACAGTAACCAGTTTTGTTCCATCCGGAAATGTTGCCTCAACCTGCACATCATGGATCATTTCAGGAATCCCCTCCATAACGTCTTCTCGTTTCAGTAACTGAGTTCCATAGCTCATAAGGTCAGCAACACGTTTTCCTTCTCGCGCCCCTTCAAGAATAGCAGCTGATATGTACGCCACGGCTTCAGGATAATTCAACTTAATTCCTCTAGCCAACCGCCTCTCTGCAAGCAAACCAGCCGTAAATATAAGTAATTTATCTTTTTCTCGTGGAGAAAGTTCCATTTTTGTTCCTTAAAATACATAAACCCAAGACTAAGAAACCAATTGATACATAGGGCATTAAAGTCAGGTATTCCATATTCGCGGAATAACAGCTTCCTGGTCTCTCAAAGCCAAACGCAATATCTGCCAAAATTTAATAAAGTTCCGTTTCACATGTTCTACACTATTTCCTAAATATCGGCAAAGAATAATACCATCCAACAAAGTTATTGAAAACAAATCACCATTTTCAGATAAAGCAATATTCTGTCTCAACAGATCCACGATGTCTTTTCTTGAAGAAAAACAAAAAAAACTACCCACAACTGGCTTTCCTCCCAACCCCCATTTAGCATCAAGAATTGCATCATTTTCCCTAACCATCAGTCTATCCAAACGAACTGGACGACCATTGACAAAAATTTCTAACTTTTGAATCAATTGACCCTGAGAAAAAGTCTCATCAATAGAAGGCCTTCCTAAACACAAAATATCCCATCCAATAAAGTGACTTTCGCTTGATAAGTAAACCCTGGTTCTCAGGTTTGCCATAGAACCGCGAAAAAAAATATTTTCAGAGGGGAACCACTCTAACACCCCATGATCAGCAACTGTAATTGTTTGATGTTGAAATGCTTCGTTACAAGCACTTCGATAAAATTTACCTGCAGCGGGAGTAGTTACCAAAACTTTTGCATTTGAATCAACTTGAATTTTTACATCAAAACTATCACCACCGACAACTCCACCTGGCGGATGTATAATATACACATGGCAAGCTCCACTTGTTTCAGGATAAAACACTTTCTGGACCTGCAATGGTCCTTGATGCGATCGATGTTTTAATATCGTTTTATTATTCTCTTCAATAAATTTTAATTGAAGTTTCGCTTCCCAACCTCTATTTGAGCTAGTCTCTTTCAAACTAGATATCGTCATAAAGTTTATTTCTGAATTCTTTAATAATTAAGAACTAACACGATAAAACAGGATCGTTTAAAGGTAAATATTAAAAATCCCACCTCGCAATTAATAACTTTATCATTTAAAGAAACAATGGCCTAAGGCACTTTTATGCATGTTGAATTTTTTACATATTTGTACAATAATATAATCATATTTCTAGACAGATATTTTTAATATATGTAGTTCATAAAACTATTTATCCGAATATCCTTCAGGTAGTTTAAGATCAACGAGTCGTAAATATAACTGGACAACAATAGCACATGAAAAAATACTTAAAAGTTGTAGGATGGATTTTTCTGGGAATTTTTTTACAATTTAAATTTAGCGTCTTATACGGAATAGTATTTTTAGAGAATCTTAATTTTCATGATCGTTCTTATTTTGTTGAAATGAAGTTATTGCCTGCAAGCCAATCGGTGCATTTACTGACCATGAAGACAACTGTTCACCATTCTTTAGGGCCCGATTATTTTGCTAATGTTTACATCCCTCAACATTATAAGGTAGTAAATAAGGACTCTTATACCGGAGCTGAAATTATTCCAGGTTATAATGCCTATAAGATGAATATGAAAAGAAAGTACCGAGATGTATTAAGCTCCGAAGATTTTATTATTACTCTGTCTGTTCCCAATAAAATTATAAAGCCAGAACCGATTCTTGTTCACTTTGAGAATATGGAGCAACGGCTTCATATTGATAAGACATTTACACTATCCAGTGCAAATAATATAATTGCTTTGAAAGGACCAAAGCGGGCCGAGAAAACTTATCCTCAACAATTAGGACTGTAAAACCTGACAGCTCTTTTTCTTTAGAATTCAACTGCACCATGAGAACTAAGTTTCGAGAGTTTAAAGATTACTACAAAATATTGGATGTCGCTGAAAACGCATCTGATAAGGAAGTAAAAAAATCTTATCGCAAACTAGCACTTGAACACCATCCTGATCATAATAAGAATGCTGCCAACAGTGAGGAAAAATTTAAGCAAATCACCGAAGCTTATGGAGTTCTGATAGACCCTCTTAAACGCAAAGAATACGATCGTTTTAGAGCCGATCATCTGGCTGGCAGGACTAACGAATACTCCCAATTTCGATATACCCAACAGGATATATTTGAAGAGATGTTTCGCAAAGGATTTGGTAAAGATGTATTTGAGGAATTAAATCGTGAATTTTCAAAATCTGGTTTTCGATCAGGAAACTCTTTTTTTCAAACCACTCTGATGGGAGGAGCTCTAGGTGGAATTGTTCGAGTCCTTGGAATGATTCCAGGTCCTATTGGACGAGTGGGACAAGGCCTTCGTATTGCACATATGGTTGGAACATCCCTTTTTGCATTAAAAAAAATGCACGATGCAAAATCAGCAGGAAACCTTAAAGATCAGCCAAATAATAAAAAGCCAAATATCCTTGAATCTATGAAAGAGGTTTTCCATAAAGGGGACAGTAGCCAAAATTCTCTTGATTATAACCTAGCTATAACTATAGAACCTAAAGAAGCACTCGCAGGATCTAATAAAAAAATTTCATATGAAATAGATGGAACTCCTGAACAGTTAATGATTCGCATCCCTGAAAAATTTCCCCATGGTGGAAAATTACGAATTAAAGGAAAGGGACACTCTAAACATCAAAAAAGAGGTGACCTAATACTTCAAGTCAAAGTAAGCTACTAGTATCTTGATTTTTCTTTTTTACTCAATACCAACCAAACCACCAGTTTTATAAAAGGGTTTTATAGATGAACAAAGAAAAAGTCGTCAGCTATTGGCGCATTTTTTTTACCGATCTTCTAGTTGGGACTTTTAAAAGTCTTATCCAATTCGGCTTCATTGGATTCAGTCTTGGACTAATTGGCCTTTTCATAATGGATCATTTTTTTATAAATGATCTGGGATGGAATACTTGGGTTATTTCGACAATTCTGGTTTTGTCATTTGGATGGTATACCGCATTTGGTATTCTCTTTGGGTTGATTGCATCTATCATTCAGACCTCCAGTAAAAAAATTACCGAAGCGCTAACTGGCCTCCATGATCTTCTTGATCTAATGACACATGGGGTGGTAGAAAAAATTCCTCGATTCAATAAAAATATTCCTCGCAATCAACTTGAAGAAACTTTTGATGGGATCGGAAAAAATTTTCTAGAGCAGTTGAAACTTAAACAAGGCATTACTGCTTTTCTCTCTCGTATCTTATTTGGAACTATTCTTAAAGCAATCAAATTCTTTTTTCTAGATAATGTAGTAGAAGAGCTATCAAAAAAAGAAGGCGATATCACATCGTCGGATATCGAGCATGCCGTGAGACGAGTCGGCGTGGAAATGGCAACAGCACCAATTTTAGAAAAATTTCTTTACCTTCAAATTCTAAACTTTATTCTCTTCTGCTTAACCTTCGCGGTACCAATTGGGATTTTACTAATTTTTTAATTCCAGACTATAACTAAACAGTCTTACCTTGCCTGAAGTATTTACTAAAACTCCTAGTGCAATCACCATAGTTTGAAACCGTTTATTCAAAGGTCTTACGTGGGGAACAATTTAAAGTTTTAATAGCGATAAAAAATAGTGTTCTACAAAAAAAGGAACAATCTAAAGCTTGTGGCATGGCAAGAGTGCCAACAAATTCGCGCTTTTAATTAGTAGTTATTTTATAGACTACTCCACGAAAGTCATCTGACAGATAAAGCTCTCCTTCAGGTGAGTATTCTAAGTCGACTGGCCTACCATTTGGCGAACCATCTTTTTTCAACCACCCACTTATAAAGTCTTCATGAGAAATAATGCGACCCATTGGATCAAGTTTTAAGCGGACCACCTTGTAACCGGAAGGTACAGATCGGTTCCATGAGCCATGAAACGCAATAAATACACTATGGTTATAGCGTTTTGGGAGGGTACCTTTTTGATAGAAAGCAAGTCCAAGAGGAGCCATATGTGCCACAAAGGTGTAAGCAGGAACCTCTGTTTTTGAACAATCAAAGTTTACTCCAATATCTTGATCAAAAACTTGCGACTCGTAACAGTAAGGCCAACCATAGTGCTTCCCATTCTTAATGATATTTAGTTCTTCTTTAGGATGGTGGTCCCCCAACATGTCACGCCCGTTATTAACACCCCATAATTCATCAGAGTAAGGAGAAAACTCAATTCCAACTGTATTACGTAGACCTTTCGCAAAAACTTCCCCGCCCGAACCATCTAGGTTAAAGCGTGAAATTGCTGCACGTAGATGATTTTTTTCAATACAAATATTACATGATGATCCAACAGATAAATATAGCTTATCGTTTTTAATTTTTATAGTTCGCGTATTGTGTCCACCGATTGGAATATTATCAATTATAGTTTCGGGGGTTCCATAGGTAAATGGCTTATTAGTCCGCTTTAACCGAATGACCTTGGTTTCTTCAGCAACATAAAGATAATAATCATCCTTAATTTTCACAAATGCCAATCCATGTGGAGCCCTATGGCCAGAAATAATAGAAACAATTTGATCCGCTTTACCATTTTTATCAAAATCAGGTAACGCAACAACCTTACCTTCTATAGATTGACTGAGAAACAGAACTCCCTGATCATCAAATGCCATATGTCTAGCTCGATTTACACCCTTAGCAAATATCGTTAGCTTGATGTCTTTCGGTGTTAGAAGTTGTAAAGGCTCTAACACGGGTATTTTATTTTGTGCCGAAATAAACTGCGGAGAAACTATAAAAATTAAAAACATTCCCACAGCTATATTGCGGATAGGGAAAAAAGATAGCAATACTTTTAATTTTATGAAAAATTTGGAAGGAGTTTTCATAGCTAAGCGTTTCTAATTGACATATCACTTTATTAATTTTGGATTACTAAACTAATTTCTAAGCTGATAGAATAAAAAAATTTACTGACCTAATCAACTCTATAACTGTAATGTATTAAGTTAGTTTTTTTATTTGTTCTATAATCTGATTACTATTCCCTAACCAATCAAAACGCTGTCTAGCCATATAAACTATATGGTCAATAGAAGATAGGACTAGACTATTTTCTGGATTTAGAATTGGTTTTTCATTGGCTGTTTTTTGGATACCCAAAATTGCTACTGGAAGATTAAGCTGAGTGGCTGCATTTTTTAAACATCCAAAGCTAAAATTCTTCTTAGTCTCTTCCCAAGATCCCACTGGAGAGTGACTAATATAAATCTGATTACCTCCAGAATTGGATGATAATTCGCTGTAAACTTGATATATCCCTGGATCTTCCAACTCCTGAACCAAAAGTCCCATTTGCAAATCAGTAGTACTGATACCTCCATCAATACCAAAAGTACTAAGGTTTCCTAAGGTTTCAGAACGACTGCAGGTCATGACTGTGACCACTTGCGGCCAGTTTTTCTCGATAAGACCTGCTGTGAGTGTATTGGTATCATCCAACGCTGGATCTGAAGCTGCAGAAGTAAAAACACAAGCTTTAGCATGACCAGCGTTAGCTCGTTCCAAAGTTTCCAAAGCTGAAGGTAAACCCATAATAAATGAATCTACTTTCTGAGATAAAAAACTGGGTATTTCCTTGTCATGATTGGGCAAATGTGAAGCGACAAGAACCCTAGGAATATGTTTGTAGTCAGGACTATAGTCCAATTCTTTCATTAATTCCATTGTCTCCGAATATGATGGAACATTAACGATTATCAAGTGTCCTGTGCCAGTATGTTTACCTTCGCCTTTCATTTTTTTTATTCTCCTTTGCATGGCGCGTTCTAAAATAATTCCTGTCAATATACCAAAGCAACCTATACCTAGCATGGATGTCAAAACAGTGACCCATCGCCCCTGAGGAGTTACTGCTGAAACATCCCCATACCCAATTGTTGTTAGTGTAATATAGGCAGTCCAAAGACCATCTAAGAATGTCACATCCTTTTCGTATGTAGACATTACAAACGCAAATACTAATATCATTAAACAAAAGACAACACCCAAACCAATCAACATTCGAATTTCTGGTTGACCCAGTTTCTTGAGGATGCGTTTAATAAAGTAAAAGTGCATGCTATTTTTTTCTGCTTAAAAGTTGTATTGTTAATGACTAACTTTAGCGGTTTCCTTAATTATAATAAAAAAACATATAAAACAAACGTATGTTTATATTGATGGAGCTGATATGATAAGTTTGTTTGACTAAGTCTTTTACACAAAAATTTTTAAAACTTGGTTAATTGTTTAAAAATGAACCTGGGGAAGTTTGTAATTAAGTTTATGATATTACTCAGAGTAAAATTAAACCTTTTTCTTTACATTTTTTTTCCAGCTTTTCTTCTGTTGCAAGGTTGTGGAGTTGGGCAGAACCCAGTAGAGAAAATTCAGCGTGAACTGCAAAGTCAAAAAGAATACACTATTATTCTTAATGATATGCGAGAAGAAGGCAACTTCTTTCCTTCCTTCTATCATCAATATCGAATTGATATTGGGGATCAAAAGATCCAGCGACCTTTCATCGAAGTAGATGAATCGATATACAAAAAAAATGAGCCCTATTTAGGTATGGCCTTATCAGGAAAAACGGCCGATGGTGTGGTTACTAATACCCCCTTCCCCAATGGATATCAATACGTCGGGAATCCCCAATATGGGAACTGGAGACAAAATGACCGAGGGGATAGCATTTGGGAGTTTTACGGCAAATACATGTTGATGTCACAGGTGATGAACTGGGCAGGATTTGGCCTTCAACGTAACCACTATAACGACTATTCATCTTTTCGAGGTAGAGGGCAACCTTATTACGGACCGAAACGGCAATATGGAACCGCAGGAACGGTGACACAAAAACAAAAACCTGATTTCTTTAAAAGAAAAATGGCGAAGAAATCTCAATCTCAAACTCGGTTTCAAAACAAAGTTGGCCAACGTATGGGTCGTAGTAAAAATACTTTTAGAAATCGTGGCTTTAGTTTTGGTAAATAATTATGAATCTTGATAATCTTTTATCTTCATTAACATACCTAGGATCTTGCTTCGCTATCTTAGCTGTTGGGCATTGGATATTTATTTTGTTCCGCAGAACCTATGATATTCAATCTGAATTACTAGATAAAGGCAATACTTCCCTTGCACTTGTCATTTGTGGCTATTATCTAGGATTAACTTTTTCCATTGGTGGTATTATTGCCGGTCCTTCTGCAGGACTAGAGAATGACTTAATAGATATGCTTGTCTATGGGCCTTTAGCAATAGTTCTACTCAATCTTTCAGCATTGATTAATGACCGTTTCATTCTCAATGAGTTTAATATTAAAAAAGAAATATTGCAGGACCAGAATTGTGGCACAGGTGTAGTAGAGTTCGCTATTTTTATTGCCACAGGGCTTAATATTTTTGGTGCACTATATGGTTTGGGCGGATCTATTGTTACTGCCATTGTGTTTTGGTTTGTCGGACAAATCATTTTAATATTGGCAAGCAAATACTACAATTTGATCACAAGATATAATATTCATGAACAAATTGAAAAGGATAATGTTGCTGTGGGAATTGGTTTTGCCGGAGCGCTAATTTCAATTGGTAACTTATTGCGTGCAGCTTCTGCCGAAAATTTTGTTTCCTGGCAAGATAATTTAACGACATTTATTATTTTTATGGGAATTGGAGTCGTCCTGCTACCCGTTATAAGAGCACTAACAGACCGTATTCTTTTACCAGGACGTAGTCTATCTGATGAATTGGTTAACCAAGTGAAACCCAATCAAGGCGCCGCTTTTTTAGAAGCCTCTTCCTATATAGGCACCTCTTTTCTTATCACCTGGTGCATTTGATTTTCTTTAGGTCGCCGTCAATTCATGTCGACATCCAAAACAAAAGTTTCTAAAAACCATAAACTTCAACGCCTAAGTTTTATTTTAAAGACCTGTATCTTTGCTACGGGGTGTGCCGCAATCGTTACGGAATACACTCTAGCTACCTTAGCCAGTTACCTATTAGGAGATTCTATCCTACAATGGACAATAGTGATTTCACTTATGCTGTTTTCTATGGGACTGGGAAGCCGCTACAGCCGAAAATATGAAGACCTATTGTTAAATCGTTTTATATTGATTGAGTTTGGCCTATCGTTTCTATGTACTTTTTCTGCAATGTTCTGTTTTTGGGTTTCAGCCTATACTATTCACTTTGGGTTAGTTGTTTATAGTATGGTCTGCATGATCGGGTTTATGACTGGTCTTGAAATCCCCTTGATTATGAGGATCAACCAAACCTATGAACCGTTAAGGGAAAATATTTCTTCAGTCATGGAGTATGATTACTACGGTGGATTGTTGGGTGGAGCATTATTTGCGTTTGTCTTGCTTCCTTTTCTTGGTCTAACTTATACTCCCGTTGTCATTGGTAGCCTTAATTTACTAGTTGCTTCATTGGTCTTATGGCACTTCTCTAATTATTTGACACGGCCCCGTACTCTTAACATTCAATTTACAGTACTTCTCATCATTTCAGTGCTAGCATTTTCTGTCGCTAAACCCATTGTTCTATATGGAGAACAACATAAATATAAAGATAAAATTATTTATCAAGAACAAACTCGCTACCAGAAAATTGTCGTCACACAATGGAAAGATAATTTTTGGTTATTTATAAACGGAAGTACACAATTTAGCACTTATGATGAAGAAAGATATCATGAGCCTCTAGTGCATCCTGTGATGGGTTTATTAAAGGAACAAAAAGATATTTTACTTTTGGGAGCCGGTGACGTCTTAGCTGCTAGAGAAATTCTAAAGTACCCTGGTGTAGAAAGCCTTACTCTTGTGGATCTTGATCCAGCTATGACACGGTTAGCTCGGCAGCATGAAATGTTTCTTAGGGTCAACCAAGGGTCACTTAATGATCCTCGAGTCCGCGTCCACAACAAAGATGCTTATCAATTCATAAAAGAATCATATGATTTGTATGACGCCATTATAATAGATCTTCCTGACCCTAAATCAGTTTCTCTATCGCTGCTGTACTCACTTGGCTTTTATAAAATGATTGAAAAGCACCTAAAACCTTTTGGTGCAATGGTCACTCAAAGCACAAGCCCCTTATATTCTCCCGAGGCATTTCTTTGCATAAAAAAAACAATGCAAGCCGCTAACTTTTCGACCTTGCCCTATCAAAACTCTGTTCCAAGCATGGGCCAGTGGGGTTGGGTACTCGGCATCCGAGAAAAAACAATGCCCGCAAATAGGCTTAAAAAAGAAGTAATAGCCCAAGAATCCTCTGGCATTGAGACACGTTTTTTTAATCAGAATGCCATGATATCCATGGCAAATTTCGGTAAGGGATTATTCGAGAAAGAAGAGAAAATCGAGCCTAACACTCAGTTCAATCACAATATTTTAAAATATTATCGGCAGGGAAGTTGGGATTTATATTAAAAGTTTAACTTTAACTCTTTATAGAATTACATTACTCACTTGGTAGAATATTGGTGAATTGAAACTCCTCGACCACGAACCCGAGTTGCATATCAAACTTTGTTTCACTCCATTGTTCAATTGTCAAAAATTGTTTTCCCTGTTTATCTACATAGTCCCAAGAAACAAAACTAAGTCCTTCCTTTGAACCATCACGAAAAAACTCACCTATATCGTCTTCCACAAAGTGAAATGTTTCACCTTGCAACACAACTGTTTCTGGTGGATCTTCGTTGCGTACAATTTCTCCAGCAATATCACCTTCCAACTTAGAAATAGGTAGTTTCTGGCAAAAACTCCATTCAACTTCACCATCCTCTTCGGAGCGTTCTAAAAAAGATGTTTCACTGCCAGATTTTAATTCCCATTCGTCGGAAACTCCACCTTCATTCCACTGATATTTATTACATGCAGAAACCCTATAAGTTTTCAAATCGTAATCAACCAAAAAACTAACCTTAAGTTTACTGAGCACGAGGTCTTCAATACGAAATTCATCTTTTTTTAGTTTTGCTTTTTTATTTTTAAAATAATCGAAGACCATTATTATTTAATATTCATTTTGGCTTTAAGAGCAGCTAGGCTGTCAGAAACACCTGGCATTGAGGAACCTTCACCTAAAGCTTTATTAATTTGATCATCTACACTTTGTCCTGAATCCGCCATTTCACCATAGGCTTGAGACAAGGATTCATCTTCTTCTACCTTATCTCGCATTTTTTCAAGCATCGCGATAGTACTATCGGACCCAACTCGAGCAATTTGTGCATTCAATTTTTTAGTTGCCGCAGCTGTTTTAGAACGAGCACGTAGAGTAACTAGATCATTTTCATAAGTCTGGACGGTAGTTCTTAGTTTATCAACGTTTCGTTGCAGTTGAAGAACCATATTTTCCTGGGAAGTCACCTCTTTACTGAGTCTTAGAGCTTCCTTCCCTGCAGCTTCTTTGCGTGAAAGAACGTCCGTTGCTAATCTCTCAGCTTCAGAAACGTCTAGTGAGCCTTGCTCAGCTTTTTGTAATAAAGCCATTGCCTTACTTTCATAGTCCGCAGCAAGCTTTTTTTTATTTTCTGCATCATTTCTCATGCGAATAACAATGCTTTTTACTTGAGCCAAACTTTTCATAGATTCTTCTAAATCTTTTTTGAGTTCACGTATGCCTTGTTCAGTCATTTTGATGGGGTCTTCAAACTTGTCCACTGCTGAATGTGCCTCCGCCTTACCCAACCGAAGTATCCTTGTAAACAATCCGTTCATTTTATCTCTCCATTATTATTTTTTTAACCATTTGTAAATGTAACCAGTTCGCTTGCATATTCAGCTAACGCAAGGCTCAATGCATCAATACTTCCTTCTAGTTCATTTCGGTCTAAATTTTCTGTTTGCAATGTATCTCGAAATAGTAGCGTTGTCCCCTCTTCATCAAGAACAAAAGACCCATGAACCAAGGTACGATTAATTTGAAGAATACGTTTACAGAAATCAGCAGAATTCTGAGGCATTGGTATGATAACTTGCTCAAGAATTAAAATAGGCGATTCGCAATCTATCACCAGATTCTTAATTCCTCGTTCATCGTCATCTATAACAATTAACTCTTCCTTGGAATCCTCATGACTTATGGAGAAACCCATATCCATTATAAAATTTTTCACTTTTTCAAAATCAGACATTATTATCTCCTATTACTTTTTTAAAAATTCTGAACTCAGAATGCGATATGCTTCATTCAATTGACTTGTAAGGTTCTCAGCAATAATTTTTTTTTCCGGATCAGAACAATGAAGATCTGGATGATATTTTTTTAATTGTTTTTTCCAAGCAATCTTAATAATTGTCTGATCGGACCCAACAGGTATTTCTAGATTAGCATAATATTTAGCTAAAGGGTCGGAAGGAGAGTAAGTATCCATATTCTCCGATTGCTCCTGATAATTAATTGTCTTTTCTGATGAGACATAACTTTCGAAGAGTTTGTTCTTCCGCACTAAATGATTAAGCTCAGATTGGGCAATTTTTAGAATACGTCTAATCATTTTACTATGGACAAACCAGGTAATTCAATGTTCGTTGAACTTATAATAGAAATACTGATTTCAGGATATGTGTGAACAGTATAAAACGTATTTGTTTTCGCGCTTAAGGCCAAACCGGTAAAAGGTAAAGGCATCCGAGAATTTGCCGAACTACCAGAAAACACATGAGTCAACGTATCTGAAATAATAACATCACCCAAAAAACTAGTAAAATCCTCCATCGCTTTAAAAACCTGAGGAGTTCGTTCAACATTAACTCGATATTTTAGGTCTCCATATCGATATTCTTGGTGATGAATAATACCCGGTTTTAGGCATTTAGATTCCAATGAGTTCTGGGGTAAATTATGATCAAAACAGGTAATGAATTCAGTGAGGCAGTCATTTCCTTTACGGCTTATAACTCGGTGACTCTTCCCAATTATGCTAACTTCCAGGATAACTCCATTAGCAAGAGTCCAATCAACACTTTGAAATATGCGCACACAATAATCAGGAATTTTTTGGTAAAGGCTAAAATAGATTGATTCACTCATATACTTAAAAATATTTCTTATAATTTTTTGGTAATAACTTCGGAAACCAAAAAAACATAGCGCTTAAAGGCAACTTTAAAGAAAGTAAAAACAGCAGAAAGTTGGTCCCATTTTTATTTATTCAGCCGATAATCACACGATAATTATTTAAATTAAATCCCAATAAGTTAAAGTTTCATTTTACTCTTTATATTCGTTTCTCTAGGGTTTTTCTACAGTTTATCTCATTCTATTCTCAGTAATTAGTATGCTACATTGTCATAATTGATGATTATAACCATGAAAATATTTTTTTAAACAGGTATTACATTTTGAATATTAAAGTTTTTATTTTTTTATGCATTATAATTGGAGGCTTTTACTTTTTATGGCCTTTAATATTCGTGTTCGTTAAAGTATACATATATCAACTGATCATCGAATATGGCTTCTATCTGATTCTTCTCCTTGGGGGATCTGGCTATTATATATGGCGGAAATTAAAATCCTAAATTTCATAATACATCTATTTTTTAAATTTATAATTGTAAATAATTCGGTTTTTATTAAGATGTGAATAAATATAGTTTTAAGAGTAAATATGATAAATAAAAGTGCGGTAGTTGAAAAAATTAGCACTGGTTTTATTTTAGGTGTATTTATACTTGCCTTGGCAGATATGACAAGTGCAATGACAATGGAAGAACTCGAGCGGGAAGCTTTAATAGAAAGAGTAACCTCCCATGACAAGCTCCTAGAAACACTACAAAGAATAAGCTGGTTTGGTGACTTGAGACTACGTTACGAAATGGTAGACCGAGCTAGTGATAACTCTACTGCAAATGATGCTGACGGCCATTTGGACACAGAAAGACCAAGAATTCGTTTTCGATTTGGAGCAAAGGCACATGTCTATAAAGATCTAGACCTCATTTTCAGGCTTTCTACTGGAGTTGATGGTGCGTCCACATCAGGCAATACGACCTTGGATGGGACCTTCGGGAATGAAGCTATTTCTCTTAATTTGGCCTTCGGCTCTTGGGAGCTTATTGATAACTTAACCCTTCAGGCGGGGAAGTTAAAAAACCCGTTTATGAAATCGGGAGTAGTCTGGGACAATGATGTAGCCCCTGAAGGACTGTCCGAGATTTACCAAAAAAAATCTGGTGACACCACCTTACAGTTTATTTTAGGGCAATATATAGTCGAAGAAACTGACCGCAATAATAATATTGATTCTAACGATGTCGCACTTTTAGCATGGCAGGCACAACTTCACCAGAAAACCAAATTCGGGAAATTTAAATTCGCACTAGCATTGTATGACTATAATCACCTAATTGATCAAGGAAGCGCAATCACTAAGCAACTCGGTAGTGGCGATGGTCAGAGAAACAGCCAAATTGTAGGGACAGATGTCACTACAACGAACATGCAGACACTGGACTTTATGATTGATTGGTCTTCTCCCTTAGGAAGCAAACATGGTAGCCTTTTTGGTGAGTATGCCATCAATACCAATGCCGATGCTCCTGCAGGAAATAATACTATAGCCCAAGATCTAGATACTGCTTGGCAATTGGGATTCAAGTTTGGAGACAAGAAAGTTAAGAAGACCGGGCAATGGGAAATTAAGACCCTTTATCGGGTTGTCCAGCAAGATGCAGTGTTTTATGCCTTAACGGATTCTGACTTTCATCAGGGAGGCACCAATGCTAAAGGTATTAAAATGGGAGCAACGTATGCTATTCGAAAAGGCATGCAAGGGACTTACACATTTTTTGGCACCGAAAACGAACGCGGGGACATAAATGGCGGGAAATTAGATATCCCAGGGCAACACCAATTGGATTTGAAGTTTAAGTTTTGAAGTTTAAGTTTTGAAGTTTAAGTTTTGAAGTTTAAGTTTAATATTACTTGCCAATAGTAAACTATGTTTTTCTATAGAAAAACATAAGTAAAAAGTATTATATTAACACCCAAATTTGATGTTTTTAAAAGAGGTTAAAAGTATATGAGAACCATACTTTCAATGTTTGCAAAGTCTCCTTTTAAGCCACTGGTCAGCCATATTGATCAGGTCAATGAATGCGTCAATAAAATCAAACCTTTATTTGATGCTTATAGTTCAAAAGATTATAAAAAGGTTGAAGAAATTGCGAAAGATATATCAAAAGTTGAATATAAAGCAGACAAAATCAAAACCGATATTCGACAGCACTTGCCTCAAAGTATATTTTTACCCGTAGACAAAAGAGATTTTATGGGACTTTTGTCAGCACAGGATGATATCGCTGATGCTGTTGAAGATCTGGCTGTTCTTATGCGCATAAAAAATATCGAAATTCCAGAGAAACTTTCCGACCCTTTGATGGACTTGGTAATTCATGTTGTAGACTTGGCTAATGATGCATGCAGCATGATTCGCGAATTGGAAGACCTGTTGGAAGCTTCTTTTGGCGGTGCCGAAGCAGAAAAAATCGAAACAATGGCTGCAAATTTAGGAACCGCCGAGTACGAAGCAGATAAAAAACAGTTTTTATTAGCTCAAAAGTTATTTTCCTTAAACGACCTCGGTGCTGCTGAATTATTTTTGCTGAACGAGGTCATTAAAAAACTTGGGGGCGTAGCTGACCAATCTGAAAAAATTGGTAAAACCCTTCACTTATTTCTTTCCCGTTAATTTAATACAATAAATATTTCAACTCATAAATTAAAACAGAGGTTGTTTTGGATTTAAATACATTCTTGATGGTCTTCGCTGTATCTGCCTGCATATATATGGCTTGCAACATTGGCGCAAACGATGTTGCCAACGCAATGGGTACGAGCGTAGGTTCAGGCTCTCTGACCTTCAAACAGGCTATTTACGTTGCTGCGATTGCGGAGTTTGCTGGTGCCTATTTTGTTGGCGGCCACGTGTCCGATACGATCCGCAAGGGAATGCTTGATCCAATAATTTTTTCGGATGCCCCCATTCATCTGGTTTATGGAATGATTGCCGCCCTAGTTGCAGCCGCCCTATGGCTTAATATTGCCAGTTATCTTGGCTGGCCTGTCTCAACAACCCATTCGATTGTTGGAGCAGTAGTTGGGTTCGGTGTCACGGCAGGGGGATTAGACGCTATAACTTGGAGTAAAGTATGGGCAGTTGTTATAAGCTGGATAGTCTCTCCTTTGATGGGGGGGGTGGTTGCTTTTCTTCTTTTTCGGTTTTTGACTAATCAAGTTTTCAGAAGGCGCAATCCACTACTTTATGCAAAGAAAATTTTGCCCTATATGATATTTTTAGTTTGCGTGATCCTTGCCAATGCAATGTTTTATAAAGGCTTGAAAAACTTATATCTTGACCTTTCTTTTGCAAAGGCAATGTTCTATTCCATCATATTTGGTGTAATAGGATTTTTGGTCTCCAAGCCACTCGCAAAAAAAATTCCAGATGTTCCAAAGAAAGAAATTCACAATCAATTAGAAGCTACGGAAAATATTTTCAAATACCTGCAAATTACAACCGCATTTTATATAGCGTTCGCGCATGGGTCTAACGATGTTGCAAATGCTGTAGGTCCTCTTGCTGCAGTTTTCTCAATTCTAGAAAGTGGCACCGTAGCAATGAAAGTAGCCATGCCATCTTGGATCCTCGCTTTAGGGGGCGGGTTTATTGTGTTTGGGCTTTTAATTTGGGGAAGGCGGGTTATGGAAACGATAGGAAACAAAATAACTGAGATAACTCCTTCGCGTGGTTTTTGCGCTACTTTTGCAGGTGCAACAGTAGTCTTGGTTTGCTCTAAAATGGGGTTGCCAGTTTCAACTACTCATACTTTAGTTGGTTCGGTCATAGGAGTCGGACTCGCTCGCGGTCTACCGACACTAAACCTTGGGATAATAAAAGAAATTATTATCTCCTGGGTAGCCACAGTCCCATTTACTGGTCTTCTAGCAGCTATCTTGTTCAAAATAATGCTTTTTACGCTAAGCTAATTCACCCTGCTCTTTAGGATTCCAAAGCCATAGAAGAGTAAATAATTGTTAAAATCGAACCATTTTTTAAGGAGTAATATCATTTTCTGTTGCGAAAAAAAACTTGTGTCTCCTGTCATTAGTTATTCCTTATATTCAATTCTATTTTTTAAAAAATATGGTTTATTGATTTTCAACTAAATCTGGCTTCCCATCAAAGTTTCTGTCAGATTCCTTTCTGATTAATTTTTCAGAAG
>JABHTG010000033.1 GCA_018697205.1 Nitrospina sp.
GTTGATATAATATAAATTTAAAATCACTCTCTATAGAGTAAATCATCAGAAACCACCGACAAAGGCTTTATCTCCTAACGCAGTCTTATTAATTTTGAGTTAAATATCTAAGGTTATTTATTTTTTCTTCACTCCCTTTGAAATCCCAAAAGATTTTGTTGTCAGCTACTACCGTAGTCTTGAACTTGATATTTTTTTCATGCAGATAGTTTTGATAAGTAAGGGTATGGTTGCCAGCGGCAATGATTGCAAAATGAGGACTGGCCAACGCTATTGCTCTTCGATAGGTTTTGAACATTGGGTTATGGGAATATTCATTAAGAGAAATATTCCCGCCGCTTAAATAAGTACCCCTGACTGCAACGCCAAAACTAGCATAGGCTACTGAAATTTGCTGCCCCCCCAGAAACTCAATAACATCATGAATGGGATCCCTGGTAAGCTTGACAGCTTTAACCCCTTGAATGACACCTTGGCTCTTAAAAGTCTGATAATTGTCAGTAAAATAAAAGCTAACCCACACCGCCAACACGATTACTGGCAACCACTTAGCCTTTTCCTTAACTTTATCCACATAAATTCCAATCCAAAGCACAAAAATACCAAACAAAGGAAATAGGTAGCGCGGGTGCGAGCCGTGTTGAACAATGATATTAGCAAAACAAACCAAAATAGGTGTCAAGAGAATGATGTGAGTAGGTTCAAATTGCGTGCCTCTTAACGTTACAATGTTTTTTAGAGGGGTCCAGTTTTTAGAAATAAAGGAAGCAGTTGAAAAAAAGAAAATAGCTGTCATGGCTATAAATAGTAGGCAAAGAATAATCCAGAAAATGTCAACCGTATTAGAAACTAAATATTGCAGGTTGCTACCGACAGATAAGTCCATACCAAAAAGTCGGGGTCCATCCTTAGTAAATAGATCATAGGTGTGAGCAAGAAGTTTAATTGGTGAGAAATCTACATCATGTCCTGCTCCTCCCCTTGAAGTTTCGCCAATCAAGATACTCACAATGCGTGGAGATAGACCTGCTAAAAAACCTGTTACACCAATGGCAGTTAGGTTTTTTGTTTCTGATTGGACTTTCGTAGAGATATAAAACCTAGCACTCCGTAAAAAGAAGATTAAACTTTTAGGGTTGATTAGGATTCTTAAAAAAATTAACCCCAGAAATTGCATGGCAGCTTTATTAAATTCATTGATTTGAAGAATAGAATGACCTGCGATATCCAGTCCAAAACCACCAAAAATATAAGAAAAAATGACAGCAATAAAAAACAAAAAAATTGTAAAGTCTAGCAGTTGACAAAAAATTTCCCTTTTAGTTTTTTTGTTCCTAAAAGAGTCAATCAGAGTAGTAAATGACACTTTTTCTCTTATCTCCCCCCATTGAGGATGGGATAGGGCGTAAAGAATGCCAACTGCTAAGATAAAGATCAGTGAATAGGTATAAGTGTAAACGGCCAACCCCATAGTAAAAAATAAGAAGAAAATCACAACGCTGCTACTTCTCTTAGATAATTTTGCTTTTATGAAAAGCAAAAAAATCAAGTTTCCTAAAAAGGCCGTTAGGATATGAGGCCAGTTATGTGTGCTCAACTCAGTGATAAAATATGGAGTAAAAAAAAGAAGTATGAAAACGAAGTAGGCTGTGCGCGGGATTAGAATCTTTGCAATAAGGTAAGTAGTCCACAGGTATGACGCATAAAACAAAGTTCCTGGAAGACTATAGGCTAAAGTAGTTGGTCCCAAAAGCCAGATGAAGGGAGCACTGATAATTCCAAAAGTAACCCCAAACGTTCGGCCGAAGGGGAAATAAAGAATAAATTGGTCTCCATTTAGAAGATCCAAAATAGAACTAGCCAATAATCCATCATCCGCACCAAAGAAATAATCGCTGTTCAAAAAAATCGGGTATCGTAAAAGTACTAAAGCTAGAAATATAAGGAGGATGAAGAAAAAATGGTTTATGGACTTACGCAAGCAAATGAATTTAATGTTCGACATGGAAAACTCTTGGTAGTTGAAAAAATTTACTTCAGAACTTGTTTGCAGAAAAACTTTCGTAGTATAATGCTGTTTTTTTATTATGGCTACGATTTTTTTATTTATGTAAGTAAGTATGAGTTGTTGTGTTTTTTGAAAAATCCGTTACATCATTTCGCGCGATTAAACTCACAACACAGTCTGAAAGGTGCGAGTGATGAAAAATGCTACGGAACAAGATGCAGTGGTTAGCTTTATTTGCCCTGTTCATAACGAAGAATCTACGATTCCGATTTTCCTCAAACGTTTGCGCGAATCTATCGCGCATTTGAGAAACCGCTATGATTTCGAGCTCATTTTTGTAGATGACGGTTCTACCGATGGTACGATGGAACTGCTTAAAGAAGAGTGCGGTCGAGATGAGATGGTGCAACTCATCACGCTTTCTCGGAATTTTGGTTATCACGCAGCGGCCTTATCGGGGTTGCAACATGCTACAGGTGTGGCTATGATGATCATCGCTGTAGACTGCGAAGATCCGCCAGAACTTATTCCACGTTTCCTTGAGGGTTGGGACCAAGGTCATGATATCGTTTATGGCATCCGGGGTCGCCGGCCGGAACCACGGTTAGTTCAGTTCGGTCGTGAAATGTTCTACCAACTTATCCGGCGTATTGCTGATAACGCCTTCGTTCCTTATATGGGCGAATTTGCAGTATTCACAAGTAGGGTACGTGATGTGATTCTTGCAAATCGATCCACTTTCGTGTTCATCCGTTCGGAAATAGCTTTCGCAGGATTTTCTCGATTGGCCGTACCGTATAAATCACAGGTACGAGTTGGCGGTAAAAGCCATTACAATCTATGGGGGATGGTTAAGTTTGCGATTGGGAACATTCTGACTTCCTCGACGTTCCCTCTGCGGTTGGCGGTTTACGTCGGATCGCCGCTTTTCGTGCTCAACTGGTTGGTAATGATTGTCGGAGTAATAACTGGTGGGACACCCCTGCCACTTTGGCTAATTGCTCTGAATATGAACTTCTTAGTCTTGGTAGCGGTTTTTGTGGCTGTATATTTGGCACGAATCTACAAGGACGGCATGAATAAACCGAGGTTCATCATCGACTGGGATAATTCCAGGTTACGAGAGCGTAATTGAGTAAATCGTATCACCTTCATTCGAAGGTGTGTTAACTGAAATAAAAAGTTAAGTGACTTAATAGCTATTGAGAACTTTTTTAATTTCAGGCAAAGATAACATTAATTTTTCTAATTCTTCATCGCTTAATCGCTTTGTATTATTTGAATCATACTCTGGAAATATTTTGTCAGAGTTTTTGTTGATTATTTTATTCGTAATAACGTAATGAGCAGGAAAAGATTTAGTCCTAACCATTTCTTCGCGATTAATTAATGTTTCGTAATTTTTTTCACCAGGCCTAACCCCAACAGTTTTTATTTTGCTTTTAGAGTGAAATATTTTTATTAAAATTTTTGCAAGACTGATTATTTTGACTGCCGGAGATTTCTTTACAAATATACTTCCGCCGCTTTTTAGCAATATAGATTTTTCAACCAAACCAATCGATTCATCTATTTTCATTAGAAATCTGGTCATATTTGGCTCGGTAACTGTTAGGTCCTTTTTTTGTAAAATTTGATTTACAAACAATGGTATGA
>JABHTG010000063.1 GCA_018697205.1 Nitrospina sp.
ATTATTCTTTTTTTCAAACTCCTTAACAAAATCAACAGTTTGTTTAAATGGCTTAACACGTAACATAACACCTAGCAGGTTTTTAACATAATTTACTCCGCTTCCCTTATCTAAAAAAGAAAATCTAACATAAAATTCTAGGTTTTTTCGTAATTTCTTAATATCCAGAGGGTCAAAACTTAATTTATCAGGAAAGAATAATGCAGACTCTAGAGAGAGTGGGTCAAAAAATCTAGTATTTTCCTGAATTTCTAGTTCCCATAAAAATTTATCTAAGTCTCTTCGATATTCAGAATGATAAGAAAATACATAGGATTTCTTCATTTTATAAAATTTTTCTTCACTACCGGGTTTTGGCACCCTAACAGTTTGGACAACTTTTTTGTTTGAGGCATCAATTATTTCATGGCGCATCAAACTCTCGCTAGTAGGGTCAAAAGTCTTTTTTTCTTTTTTTACAATTCTCCCATCACGTTCGAGAATTATTCTTTTTAAAAAAATTTTTTTTCCTGTAGAAGAATCAAAACTTGTTCGCGAAATATAATAATTGCCTTGATAACTAGATGCTAAGATTTCATTTTTTTCATTTTTTATATTAATTGGAGAAGTATCTAATTCTGAGAATAACGAATTAAACTGACTGGGCAAGCCATTAACCTCTAACAATTCTCTCAGGTCATAAGCTCGATGCCACCGACTTAAATCTTGGTAGTTTATAAGTGGTTTTAATTTATCAAATAATATTTCTGCAGCTAGTTTAGCTCCTCGAGCATTCAAGTGCCGATCTTTTCTTGAAACAATAAGATCATTCTCATTTTTACCCTAAAATCCTTCTTGGTAAAAGTCTACACAAAATAGTTTTCTACTATTACAATATTTTTTTAATTTATCATGCGCAAAACCGAATGGATATTTTTTTTCTAATTGAAACATTATTGGAGTGACGGACATCATAAAATGAATACTTTTCATTCGCGCAGTATAATAAAAGGTATCTAAATAAATTTCTTCCATATTCCAACTCCTTGACTGGTAAGAAGAAGGTCTACAATCCTCGTAAGAAGGCTTATATCCAGTTTTTTCTAATAACCTGTTTACACGAAATTTAAGAAAATCGTAAAAGAATGAGCGATGAAACCAAACTATTAAAGATTCTATTTCTGGAATAAGCTCCCGGTCCTTACTGTTACAATTTAAAAAATAAATGGGCGGTAAATCATTATGAAAAAAATTTAAAATAATTAAATCTGGTTGATAAAGAAAACCTTATATATATAATATATTGAAGTTGATTAGTAGTATTCCAACCTGGTCTAGCAAAGCTTCAAACTTCAAACTTTGGAGGTTCTACCCCCTGGTTGAGTATTTTATCAATTGCTTTGGGATTGTGTCCTCAAGTGCTTCGATACCATGACCAAATGTTTGCGAATCACCAACAACTAGAATTCTAAATTTATCGCGTGGTTTGGCAACCAAAATCTCTCTATCTCGAAACCCATCCTGATTGCATTTCACAAACTGGTGGACCCAATCCTTATCAATCTCTTTTTCAGGAGAATCTAAAACACGAACACTTACTTCAAGCAGTACCAATAGTAGAATAAGAGTGCATCCTAGAACAAGAAAGTTAACTCCCAACTGTTTCACTTATTTCATATCCCTGTTTGACAAATAACCCACATCAATATCCGAAACTTCGAGTTCTTTCTTTCTCTTAAGTATTATCTTGCCAATTCGCTAAAAACCAACGACTACTTATGCTAAAATATTTACTAATTTTATAGTAATCATAGTTCTTAGAAAACTATAAAACTGATAATACCTTTTCCTTGGCCTCTCATCGACCTAATTTAACATGTTGCTTTTCAGACATTAATTAATTGCCCACTCTCCTTATCAAGCGATCTAATTTCTATGGCTAAAATTTTTAAAAATAAGGTACAAAAATATTGAATTTTTTTTTATTTTTTTATCATACTGTAAGATTTTGGATTGTAATAATAATTCTATCTATTATTCTTGGAACTTTAGCTACTACTCTGAGAATATTTGATAAAAGCGGAAACCTATCTCACAAAATAGCTGCTTTATGGAGCAAATTAATTTGTCAATTGAATGGTATTAAAGTTGAAATTACCGGGATAGAAAATATTTTATCTGATCGACCTCAAATATTCATTGCCAATCATCAAAGTTACTATGATATTTTTGCTTTATCGGGCTATTTAGGTGTGCAATTAAGATGGGTTTCAAAAGCAGTTTTATTTCGAATCCCATTTATGGGCTGGGCAATGAGTGCCGCTGGTTATATTTCTGTGGAAAGGAATAATAGAAGACAATCATATCAAGCTTTTCTAAGCACCCTCGAAGCTATCAAGGCAGGGAGTTCTGTCGTTGTTTTTCCAGAGGGAACGCGATCTGAAAAAGGAACTATTGGTATTTTTAAAAAAGGAAGTCAACTTTTAGCGCAACGCGCCAAAGTGCCAATAGTTCCTATAACAATTATAGGTACTCGAGATATTATCCGTAAGGGAAGTATGCTTATTCGCCCCAAAGCCGTACGAATTATTATTTCTCCTTGCATAACTTTGGAGGAAGATGATGCAAAAAAAGGAGATGAAATACTTCAAGAAATTCGTAATATAATTTGTGCAAATTTTAAAGATTTTTAAATTAATCATTTAAAAAAATCTCTAAAAAAAATCACATAGTCCCAAGCTATTATTAAGTTTTTCTGATATTGCAAAGTCAATTAGTGTTACTTGCACCCGTTCTTATAGCGCTGTCCTTATATGCATAATATAATCCATCTTATCTGATGAGGAGAAACTTATATTAGTAAATGTTATTGTACTTCCTAAAACTGTAAAGTTTCCACTTTGAACTACACCATTGATTGAACAAATTATATTTTTTTCTGAGGCTGGCGTAAAAGCAAACCTGTCTTTCGTTAAGTTATATGTAGTTTGAGAACTAGATAAGATTAGATTATCTAAGGTATCGTAGGTTGCCACTGGGGTCACCTAAAAAAAAGTTTTTAAAGAAGTATTTTGACTAATAACTGGATTTGTTCAGCTAAAATTTCAACTCTACTCTCATCCATCAAACTTCTTTCTTTTTAAATAAAAACTAGAAAAGTTATTGGGCTTTTGGCTTATTTCCCCACAAAAAATGTTACTCCACTAGGAGGTTAGTTTTTTTCCTTTTGTATAAAATCCCAAACATCTCTTGGATGCTCCCTAAGGTCTTCGATATTTCTCCATACATTACGAACCATTCCTGTTTTATCAATCACGAAAGTAGAGCGCTCAATCACCTTAACCATCTGCCCAAGATCGTCTTCCTCCTTAATCACTCCATATAATTCGGTAATTTTTTTATATTCATCTGCAAGTAAAGTAAAGCCCATCTGATAAACTTCAATAAATTGTTGATGCGAATTAACCCCATTCCAACTGCAGCCTAGTAGCTCAACTTCGCGAGTTTTAAACTTTCTATTCCACTAGTTAAAGCTTACCAACAAACGAGTATCCTCGGGACTGCTGTCTTGAGCATAAAAACATAAAACCACCCATTTTTTATCCTGAAAGTCTTTCAGTTTGACCATCACCTTTTCCTCAGCGGATGGGCTACTTGCACCTGATTTATATCCATAAACAGCCGGCAAATCAAAACCGGGCGCACGGTCACCTGTTTCTAGAGCACCTGACATGAACACCTCAATTTAAAAGTTAACGAAAGTCACTCACCAAAGGCTACCTTTAATAATGGCTCCCCCTCACCTTTAGCCTCCATTTCATCCAAAATATCAGTATCCCCATAAAACTTTCCATCAATAAATACCTTGGGCAAGGTTGGCCAATTTGTCAGTTTGCTCAATGCTTCCCGCTTATTCATATTTTCCAAAACATTCACCACTTCAAACGGATGTCCATATTTGTTAAAAAACTGAACTGTTTCTGCAGTGAACCCACATTGTGGAGCAGACTTGGTACCTTTACCGTATATTAAAATTTTATTATTAGCGATTTCTTCTTTAATTTCATCATCGATCGAAGACATTTTTTAAAACTCCTATAAATATAAAGGTTAATTTTTTTAAGAAACTATCTAAAATTTTATTTGTTCTAAACCGGTATCGCTGTTTTTATTTCTGCCGCATGAACACGACCATCCTGCATTGCTGGGTTCAATACTTCCTGAACCGCCCGGTGTCTTGCCATAAGATCCATAGGTTCAAATGTAGCTGATGTTACGTGAATTATAAAATGATCCTTCATCCCTGTTTTGTCAAGTATTTCAACCTCGGCATCTGGTATAGACTCCTTCACTAAAGCTACTAAATCTGGAATACTAATCATAGACCTCTAAAACCCCCATAAGATAGTGAACTATTGAATATGTTGCAGTTTATTTGATTCTATGTTTTATAAAAAGATTTAATTTTTTCGGTTTTATGAACACTAAATCAGCAATTATCCACCAGAAGTCCTGTAAGTCTTTGATTATAAACAAACAAAGGGTATTCTATCAATGGTATTTGTAGTAATAGCTATAATTTTTTTTTGTTTTTAGTATAATAAATGAAACTAATTAGTCATTTAGGTTATCTAAAGAAACATAATAACATTTTTATATAGTATTTAATCCTTGGAGGAAAGAATGGCGGTTGCGCAGGAGTTTATAAAAGTTTCAATGATTGCTAAAGATGAAGTTAAAAAGTTAATTATAGCCGAAAATAATCCAGAGATTGGTCTGCGCCTAGGTGTTAAGGGAGGTGGATGTTCTGGTTTATCTTACGACCTTTCATTCACTCCAACAGAAAAAGGCGATACGGTGATTGAGCATGAAGGCTTTAAGGTTTTCATGGATGCCAAAAGCCTCATTTACCTAAAGGGAATGATGCTAGATTATAAAGGCGGACTTGATGGGAAAGGGTTCGTTTTTGTAAACCCAAATGCTACATCAACTTGCGGTTGTGGAGAATCATTCTCTATTACCTGATAACTGACACAACTTGCAAATCGTTACTTGGAAACTACTCTCTCTTCTCAAAAAAACCACCGATACCTACGTGAAAAAGCTGGCTACTTTTTTCTAGATGACTTGTGTCTTATTTCAGCTAAAGGTTCAGATCTTTTCAACTATCTCCAGACCCAAACAACTAATGATGTTAATGAGCTTAAATTGGGGCAGGGACAAAGCAATGCCATTGTTGACCGAAAAGCTAGAATCATTTCTACATTTTCTCTTCATCGAACAAAAAAAGAGTCTGCAGTAATACTGGTTGAAACTATACAAAAAGAGAACCTACTGAACCATCTTAATACTTTCCTTTTCCGTGAAAACGTTACTCTCACGTCATCTAATCACTTTATTCTTGCATTGCAAGGCCCAAGAAGCGAAGAAACCATAAGAAAGTTTACTCAAAAACAGTCCATTCCGGAAAAGCCTAACGATATCTGCGAGTTCACATTCGAAGGACTGCCTGCTCTAGCACTAGCTAAATCGCTGACGGGAGAAGAAGGATGTATCCTGGTATTTCAAACTAATTCAGAAAGTGCTGTCAAAAAAATATTATTGGAACTCGAACAACAAAATCTATTAACTCAAATTGATTGTCATGCGCAGGAAGTATTCCGCATTGAAGCCGGCATCCCTTACTATGGTAAAGATATCGATGATAAAAACATTCTTCCTGAAACAGGGCTTGAGCACAGTTCGGTTAGCTACAGCAAAGGTTGCTATATTGGTCAAGAAGTCATTGCCCGGATTAAAACATATGGAGCACCCAATTTTGCACTAATGGGATTAATCATTGAAGGTGCTATTCTCCCAATATCTAACAGTGAAATTAAAATTAACTCTAAAAAGTTAGGCGTCATTAAAAGTTCTACCTTTTCCTATTCACTTAAAAAAAATATCTCGTTAGCTTACATCCAGAAAGATTATCGAAGCCCTGATATTGATTTGGATGTAACCATAGCTGACAAACCCTACAAAATAAGAACATGCCTTCTTCCTTTTTATCAACCACAAACTCGCAAAGACCACTCTATATTGATGCAAGACAAAGCACTTAAGTTATATCAAGAACAAGATGACCTCGACCAACCTATTGCTCTTCTAAGAGAAGCAATTGAACTTGACCCTAAGAATGGGACTGCATATGAAGCATTGGGGGTATTTCTATCGAAGCAAAATAAATTGGATGAAGCTATCTCACTTATGAAGCGATTGGTAGAGATCAACCCAGAAGAAATCATGGCCCATTCCAATCTTTCCGTATATTACATGCAACAGGGTAGGATAGAAGATGCTGAGAGAGAAAAAGGGGAAGCTACTGCACTTCAATTTGAGAAGGCAATTGCCGAAAATATGGCAAAAAAAACAAGTGAAAATAAGATAAAACAAGATCTAGCTGAGAGGGAGCAAAAAATTTCAATGTTCAAACAAGTACTGGAAATAGACCCTGTCGATCAAGTAGCCAATTTTGGGTTAGGGTCAGTTTATCACGACCTTAAACGTTACCAAGAAGCTCTATTTCCACTTCAAACGGTTGTAAAAGAATATAAAGACTATTCTGCAGCTTATGTTCTTTTAGGAAAAACTATGGAAAAACTTTCACGACAAGATGAAGCTATCCAAATATATAGAAAAGGCATTGCAGTTGCGTCCAAAAAAGGCGACTTAATGCCTCTCAAGGAAATGCAGCAAAAGCTTAATCAATTATTACACTCTACTCCTTGATCCTTTACGTACCGCAACAAATCCGAACCAGGAGTAAACGCTCCTTTCTTGACAAGACCTTGAGTAATTTTCACTCCATGGTCCATCAAAAACCAAAACTTGAGAAGCAACTTCTCTTCAACAGTTGTAAACTCATCCTCCCAGGCAGTAATTGATTTTTGCTTAGCAATCGAGTCATAAAGACTAGAAGAAATTTTTAACCTCCGGACCTTTATAAAGTTGTTAAAAGCTACTACTAACAAAGGCTTAAAACATTCTCGACTAATCTTTATCACCTCCGAAACATTGGGAGCAGATTTCACATGATACTCAAAATACTTTAGTTTGTAATATTGATGAATTGTCCTTAGTCGAAAATAGCAATGCATATCGACCACGTTTTTCCCATATATCCTTATAAGATAGTTCCGAATATGCAATTTTCCTAACTGAAGAAGAATTTTACTCAATAGACCTCGTTCTAGCATATGAATATAAACTGAACTTAAATGTTTACAACATTGATTTTCAATATTGACCTTCAAAAGATTTGAATGAGGGAGAATCCGATACCAATAAATCTCAGTTCTAGCAACTTTCAAGGCGGTCTCAAGGGTATCTATAACCTTGTATGAACTTGCTTGTTGAACCTGGCGGGCAATTTGGCACGACGTAGTTTCTAAAAAACCAAATTCTTTTAGTTGTTCTTGAAATTTTTTTCTTGCACCAATTAATATTCCTGCTCTTTCTCTGATGTAATCTTTAGACTTAATTACACCTCGCAAAGCTAAACTCACATCTCGCTTAAGTAAAGATAACCCATGATTCATTGCAAAATCATATATCTCCAAAAGTGTGTTGTAATTCAACTTATCTACCTGTAGAAAATTTTGGATTTCTCGTTCGCTAAAATTACATTTTTCAAAAATTTTTATTTTCTTATGCTTTATATCCTCCCAGTATTTTCGAGTCCCAACCTTTCGATTAAACTGGGCTTCAATTTCATGTTTAGCTTTGAAGAAATAACTTTTCATCAAAAACCATTTATTCTTTACAGTAGATTCAATAACCCATTTGTACTTAGGAGTCATCGTTTTTAATTTAGAGTCGCCTAAAAGCCCTATTTCCCCAGTTATAGAAATATGATCCAATAAATCTAAATGGCTAGCTAAAAGAAACGGATTTATTTGTTCAATAAGTTTTCTAACTATTGTCTTCCAACGATACATATCAAAAAATGACCCACCGTTTATTTTTTTATTTTTTGATTTATATTTAATTAATAACTCACTTTTTTTTTCTATCTGTGCATATACTTTATCTCGTTCCATCACATCTCTTATTTGAATTTGTTTCAGCCGACTAATAATCAGAGAAACTTCTTTCTCAACGGCTTCCCCAATTTCCTTATATCCGTTAAGCGAAGAAAAATATATTTTGACAGAAATATCATTAATAGTATCGAGAGGATAAGGTATACTTTTCGTTATTTTTTTATATTGATCAAAGTTAAGATTGGCTACACCCGATTGAAAAACACGGATATCATTAAGATATTTTCTAGCCTTAGCCAGTTCATCCTGTTGGGTATAAGGATCGTTCATTACCTTTAAAAAAACATTCTCTGCTTTTTCAAGATCGCGATTGGCAAGAAATTTAAGTCCTTCATTAATCGGGTCACAAAAAAACATAAGCAATTTTCAGAATATCGAGTTGCCGGAGTTTGAGCACTAATGAACTAAACAAAAGTAAGTACAGTGGGAGAAAAAAAAGAAAAACATCCCCAGATAAACCGTTTTTTTGGAATTTGATGAGCTATAAAGTCTTTCCTAAACAGTTAGCTATTGGATGCATATATAGTTGGAAGGATTTTTTTACATAAATACTTTTAATTTCTCAAGGCTAACTTTCATAGTGGTGCGTGCAAAAAAAGGCATAATGTTTTGGATTATTATCCTAATCACACAAAATCTTCAAAAAAAAAACCGGGGAAGATATCGGCCTAAGCCGTTTCTTCCCCGGTCAATATTTAGCAGACTCCAGTCAGATTAGTAGTGAAGAGTATTCCACTGCGTCACTGCTTTTTGTCCATTTCTTTCCTTGTTGTTACCATTCCA
>JABHTG010000032.1 GCA_018697205.1 Nitrospina sp.
CCTGGAATAATACCTTCTTCAACAGCTGCACGAGTAGCATGCAGGGCATCTTCCACACGAGCTTTCTTCTCCTTCATCTCAGTTTCTGTAGCAGCACCAACTTCAATAATAGCTACACCACCAACCAGTTTGGCAAGCCTTTCCTGTAATTTTTCACGATCATAATCGGAGGTTGTTTCCTCGATTTGATTACGAATTTGCTTTACCCGGCCTTGGATATCAGAAGCTTTTCCTTTGCCATCGATAATCACAGTATTTTCCTTGTCAACGGTAATTCTCTTAGCAGAACCCAGATCTTTGATATCAACATTCTCTAATTTAACACCAATGTCTTCTGTAATAACCGTTCCACCTGTTAGAATCGCAATGTCATTAAGCATTTCTTTTCTGCGGTCACCAAAACCAGGTGCTTTAATGGCGCATACATTCAAAGTACCTCTTAGTTTATTTACAACCAATGTGGCAAGAGCTTCACCATCAACATCTTCTGCAAGAATAACCAACGGCTTACCTCCCTTAGCAATTTTCTCTAATAAAGGGAGCATATCCTTCATATTGGAAATCTTCTTTTCGTGAAGCAAAATATGCGCGTCTTCTAAAACAGCTTCCATACGTTCTGCATCAGTTACAAAATAAGGAGAAAGATAACCACGGTCAAACTGCATACCCTCTACAATTTCTAAAGACGTATCCATACTTTTTGCTTCTTCAACAGTGATAACTCCATCTTTTCCTACTTTATCCATTGCCTCAGAAATAATTTCACCAATCGCAGTATCATGGTTAGCAGAGATGGTACCGATTTGAGCTATTTCTTTTTTATTTTTGGTTGGCTTAGAAATTTTTTGAATTTCCGGGATTAGTGCGGACACAGCGGCTTCAATACCACGCTTAATATCCATAGGATTTGCGCCAGCTGTAACGTTTTTCATACCTTCTCGGAAAATAGCCTGTGCCAAAACGGTTGCTGTGGTTGTACCATCTCCAGCATTGTCACTAGTTTTACTAGCAACCTCATTAACCATTTGTGCGCCCATATTCTCAAATGGATCAGCCAATTCAATTTCCTTAGCCACTGTCACACCATCCTTAGTAATGGTCGGTGATCCAAATTTTTTATCGATAACAACATTGCGACCCTTAGGTCCCAACGTTAACTTAACTGTGTCAGCGAGTTGATTAACTCCAGACATGATTTTATGCCTTGCCGCTTCATCATATGTAATTTGTTTAGCCATTAAACAATACTCCTTTTATTAAGTGAAAATAGGTGTGTTCAAAATTTATTTTTTAAATCGATATGTGGAAAAGACTATTTTTCGATTATGCCGAGAACGTCGTCTTCCCTCATTAGAAGATAATCTTCTCCATCGACTTTAATCTCCGTACCGCCATACTTGCTATAGAGAACTTTATCACCTACTTTAATCTCTAATTTGATAGGTTTTCCATCATCCCCAACTTTTCCTTTACCAACAGCTTTTACTCGACCTTCAATTGGTTTTTCTTTGGCAGAATCAGGAATAATAATTCCTCCCTTTTGCACTTCTTTTTCTAAAATAGGTTGAACCATAATGCGATCTTGCAACGGTCTGATATTCATTCGCTACTCCTTGGTATATAATGATAAACTATGTTGATAACAATGACTTTTGGTCTAATTGAGCAAAAAAAAGACCAAAATAACTCCATAAGTATTTATAAAAAAAAGACTTATGTTGTTTTTAAGAGTTTTAGAAACGTTATGTTTCATAATATTAGCACTCCTTACAATAGAGTGCCAATATTATAATATAATCGAAATTCTCAAAAGCAAGGTCACTATTAAATATTTTACAAAATTATGAAAATAAAAACGCTGCACGGTCTAGAAACCTTCAAAAATTCGCATCCAGATAGAGATTACCAAATTGAAATGGAGTGCCCTGAGTTTACATGCCTATGTCCCAAAACTGGGCAACCAGATTTTGCAGAACTAGAAATCCGCTATGTCCCAGATAAAATTTGCATTGAATTAAAATCATTGAAGCTATATCTTTGGTCTTTTAGAAATGAGGGCGCATTTCATGAAAAAGTGATCAACAATATTCTTGACGACTTGGTAAAAGTATCTTCCCCTCGTTGGATGGAAGTAGTTGGAGTATTTAATGTTCGCGGAGGAATTCGTACGACTATAAGTGCTAACTATGAAAGCTCAAAAAAGAAAACCAAAAAGAAAAAATAGCTATAGTAAATATAGGCCCGTATATAAAATTAGGCCGTAGCATTTATTAACTTCAAACCAGCGACTAAAAAATTGCTAATACGATCTGGAGAATGCCATCAATGTGGCGAGTGTTGCAAAGTCTTGAATATCACAGTGGTTAGAGACGTAACTCTAAATCAACATAGAAGCATTAAAGAACTTGATCTTTATCTTAGCTACAGAGGAATTCGTCTAGTCGGTGAGGATATTGAACGCAACCAGCTATATTACTCAATCGATATTCCCTGCCAACAACTCGGCTCTGGGAATGAATGTAAAGTACACCTCAACATAGAAGCAAAACCACTGCTATGTCATCGTTATCCTACCGAACCAGATAACAGTGAAGAATGTAGCTACAAATTTGAAGCATCCTCACCGCTAAGGCAATAAAATTCAATATTGCCCAATCTAAGCATGAGTGCTAATCTTTTTAGATGAAAAATCTTAATTCTAGACAAAAACAACGCTTTGTAGATAACAATAATGGAACAATAACTGATTCGCTAACTGAGCTAATATGGCAAGAAGGATATGCTTATAGGGAAACTGGAAATTATATTAGTTGGTACAATGCCAGGGACTATATTGAAAAATTAAATGCGCAACAACTCGGAGGATATTCTGACTGGCGACTTCCAAATAAACTTGAAATTCAAAGTCTTTATGAAGTGGCACACTCGTTTTTATCGCGTGGAAAGACTTTTATCTTACATATAGATCCAATTTTTGAGTTTGGTTACGGGAGTTGTTTTTGGACCAAATGTACAAAACTTTCCGCTGCTCTTGGATTCGAATTTGATGCAGGAGACACACACTGGTATCCCCAAAGCAGTATCTCTGGAACAGTACGAGCAGTCAGACTAAGTAGCAATCCAACAATTCTGATAAAAAACCGGTAAAAGAATAAGCCAAAAAACTATCTACTAAATGAATACAAAAAATAAAATAGTCTGCGAAGAGGGTTTCCGAAAAGAAAAAGCAAAGGGAAGAAAATTACGCCAGTCACAATGGTGGAAAGAAAAAATTTCTAAAGGTTTTTGTCATTATTGCGGTGGTAAATTTATCCCACCTAATTTGACTATGGATCACATAGTCCCCATAGCTAGAGGAGGGAAAAGTAATAAAGGCAATGTTGTTCCATCTTGCAAGAAATGCAATACAACTAAAAAATACTACACATCAGCTGAGATTATCCTCCGTGAGAAAATGGGCACAGATATTAAATTCTAAGTTTAAGAAAAAATATTACTAAAAACAACTGGCTAATCTAAGTTACTGCTTTTCTAAAGTTGCCTTAATGCTATCTTCATAACTGAGCATATAAAACGACTCAAAGAAAAGAAAAACAATAGCACTTATAAATTCTTAAAAGTTGATTAGGATTTTCTTTAAGTGGGAATATTAGTGCCTGCAGGAGCTGCGGTAGGTTTAAGTGTCATGTTAGGTTTTTCTTTTTCAACCTTATCTCTATTTTCACATAAAATAATTATATGGTAGCCTAACTTAGTTTTAATCGGTTCTGGGATAACATGTTTTTTAGATCTCATAATAACGTCAAGCAACTCTGAAGTGACTATCTCTTCTTTTTTTATTTCTAAAGCGCCATATTTTATTGACTGTTGAGTATTCATACCTTGACAGAGCCAGCCTAAATCCCCCCCAAGAACCTTAGTCGAGCATGTGCTATATTTTTTAGCAATACGAATAAAGTAATTTTCTACCTTTTCTTGGTCATGGAAAGGCTTATCAGGATCCTCAATAGGTTCAGAATCTAGTTCCTTCTGAAAATCAACAAGAGCCTGACGAAAAATATTAGCAGATTCAAGGGTTGAGACTCTAATGTGTCGAGCACGGTATTCTTGCGGTTTATCGCTTTTCTTTACGAGTTTTTTAGGGACAAAAGCTTTTCTTATTTTTGGCTTAGGCTTAGGCTTGACATCAGTATCCTCTTCAACCTTAGGTTCATTTGCCGTTTTGTCCCTTTGATAAACTGCTTTATCCGGTTCTTTTGGTTGCTCTGTATTAGACATAGTCTTTTAACTAAAAATGTAAATAAAATATTTGTTTATATAACAGCTTTATTCAAAAAGTGACTCTAGGTATAAAATCACTCCTTGATCAATGTTGCTTGAAATCACACGATCAGCTAAAGATTTTACTTCAGGCAACGCGTTTTGCATAGCAATAGAATATCCTGCGACCCTAAACATATCTAAATCATTCAGATAGTCACCGAAAACCACTGTATTGGATATTGGGATACTAAGATGCTCAACCATATGCGTTAACATCTTTCCCTTATTTGCTTCTTGATGGAAGCTTTGTAGCCAACAAAATTCAGGGTTCGAAACATCGGGCGCAAAATAAATATTCAACTCATTTTCATATAAAGATTTTAGTTTAGCATTAACCGGCTCGAGAGCTTCTTGTGTATCAATTAAAAGAAACCCAGATATATGCTCAGAAATCGGGAAAGAAAAACTATCTACTTTATGCGCTCTTTGCTCAGAAGAAATGATATCAAGATATGCCTGCGCCCCCAAATTATTGATTCTTCTAAAGTAAACTAAATGTTTATCACCATAGGTATAAATAAAAGGTTCAATATTATGACCATCAGCTATGGAAATCATTTTATTAATAATATCCACAGATATGAAGTCGGAAAATAGTAGATTCGTCCCAGTATGAAATTCTGTTAAATATACTCCGTTAAACAAGATAACAGGATGTTTAAGATTAAGACCTTTCAATAAAGGATAAGCAGAATCATAATTTCGAGCAGTTGCAATTGTAAAGTTTAGTCCTTTATCAATAAGCTTATTCAACCTTTTGATTGAATCTGCAGGCAGCCGTCCCTCCTCATCAAGGAGAGTGCCATCAAGGTCTGAAATATAAAGAAGCTTTTTAGCGTTGGTCATAAAGTATACTTAATTAATGTATGGTTCATTTTTATAGTTTTTTGCGTTATCTTAAATTGACTTTTAAATATAACATTATGCTGTAATGGAGTCACTCAGATAAGTATTTTCTAAATTGAGCTTATTAAATAACCTTGAATAACACAACTATCTACTACAAAAATTTTTAATCAAAACAACCAATTCATGTCAACCCAAGGTTCCCTAATAAATAAGTTTTTAAAGTTTTTTTTAATACCGCTTTTTTTTCTAGTTAGCTCTACAAATGTGCAAGCTTTTGATTTTTCGGATTGGGATCTAATTTTAAAAAAATATATTAAGTCAGGCTTAGTGGAAGGAGTTAGCATTAATACCGTAGCTTATGGGGAGTTAATGAAGGATCCTATCTTTCATCGACTAGTAAACAACCTTAAGATTTCACCCCTATCAAGACTTACGACAAAAGATGAAAAATTAGCCTTTTGGATAAATGTCTATAATATTTTTGCCGTTAAAGTTGTTACCGACAACTACCCATTAAGCAGCATCAAAGATGTTGGTGGACTATTTAAATCTGTTTGGAAAATTAGAGCAGGAACCGTTAACCGTAAAGAATATTCTTTAGGTGAAATAGAACATGGAATTCTTCGTAAAATTGGAGACCCTCGAATCCATAGCGCTATAGTTTGTGCATCTATAAGTTGTCCTGACCTTTCAATTGAAGTTTACAAGTCAGAAAAAATTGACTACCAACTGGATCTACAAATGAGAAAATTTTTAGCTAATCCAAATAAAGGCATGAGAATTGAGGATAATAAACCTCTAAAAATCTTCCTTTCACCTATCTTTGATTGGTTTGCGGATGATTTTGAGTCAAGGGGTGGAGTCCTAAATTTTATAAAACCTTATGTTTTACCAGAGTATAAGAGCGCATTAAATAACCTAGAATACTCTATTTTATATATGGATTATAACTGGTCAATCAATGGCAGTTAATGCTAAAAAAACCTGCACCCCCTATTAAAAAATGATACGTTTTTAGTCTGCATGCTTTCTCAAAAATGTTGGTACATCGAAGTTTGTTGACGGATCCAACGATTCTGGATTTTCATCTTTAATTTCACTTGCCAGACTCTTAAGGTGTCGATACCGATTATCCCCAACAGCCAGAGGGAGTATTACATCCATGTTATCCGGTTTTTTCTTCAAAGTAACTTGAGGCGGTTTCTCTGGTTCAGCTTGCATTTCGAACCCTGTTGCTATTACAGTAACTCGCATCTGTCCTTCCATGTTATCACTATTAACCGTACCAAAAATTATATTAGCATCCTCGTGAGCAGTTTGAGTAATAAGGGTTGCAGCTTCATCTACCTCAGCTAGAGTCATATCGTCACCGCCAGTAATATTGATAAGAATTTGTCTAGCTCCATCAATATTAGCATCATCAAGAAGAGGACTGGAAATTGCTTTTTCTGCTGCTTCAATTGCTCTATTTTCTCCAGCTGCACTCCCACTTCCCATAATTGCTTTACCCATATTACCCATTATTGTTTTTACATCAGCAAAGTCTAAATTGACTAATCCAGGAATAACAATTAAATCGGAAATGCTACCTACGGCTTGCTGTAAAACATCATCAACTATTCCAAATGCGTTAGTTAAGGGAGTTTGCTTACCAACAAAACTTAATAGCTTTTGATTGGGAATTACTATTAGTGTATCGATAGCGTTTTTCAGTTCTCTAATTCCAGCTTCGGCTTGAATCATCCGCCTTTTACCTTCAAACGAAAACGGTTTTGTCACAACTCCAACAGTAAGCGCTCCTACTTCACGTGCAATACGTGCAATGGTTGGAGCAGCACCCGTTCCAGTTCCACCACCCATTCCAGCAGTAATAAATACCATATCTGCTCCATCAAGCATATTTCGAATATGTTCCTCGCTCTCCTCGGCTGCAAGCTGTCCTGTTTCTGGACTTGCTCCAGCTCCCAATCCTCGCATTAAGCTACCACCCAATTGAATTTGCTCTGTGCATGGGGATGCCTCCAATGATTGGATATCTGTATTTGCTACTATAAAATCTACACCCATGGTATGCTTACGTACCATTGAATTGACGGCGTTTGTTCCACCTCCACCTACACCAATGACTTTGATGGAAGCAGAATATTCATTATTTGTATCAAACTCTATTAGATCCATTTTTTTCTCCTGATAAATTAAAAGAATTCTTCAGCCCAGTCTTTCATTCGACTAAAAATTTTATCAAATAAGTGGCGACCTTCTAGCTCACGTGTTTTTCCGGCTTTGACACTTTTCATCCCATATTGAATTAAGCCTGTGCTAGTTGCATACATTGGACTACTTACAACATCGACTAAACCTCCCAGATTAGCAGGAACCCCGACACGAACTGGGAGTTGAAAAATTTCTTCCGCTAACTCTCCCATTCCTGGTAAACTTGAAGCTCCTCCTGTGAGAACAACTCCTGAAGATACAATGTCACGAAATCCAGAAACATTTATTTCATGATTCAACATTTCAAACATTTCTTTTGCGCGCGCTTCTAAAATCTCGCTCAAAATTTGTCGCGAAACAGCGCGAGCTTCTCTTCCCCCAACACTTGAAACCTCTATAGTTTCATCTTCTGCTACCAATGCAGAAAGGGCACACCCATATGCATGTTTTATTTTTTCTGCTTCTTGATTCGGTGTACGCAATCCAATTGCTATATCATTTGTCATTTGAGCACCAGCTATTGTCAAAACATATGTGTGCTTAATTGCTTCTTGATAGAAAATTGCCAAATCAGATGTACCGCCTCCGATATCAATCATAGCAACCCCAAGCTCCCTTTCATCAGAAGAGAGAACGGATTCACTTGAAGCTAACTGTTCTAAAACTATATCCTGAACGCTTAGCCCTGCTTTGTTAACACACCTTACAATATTTTGCGCTGATGTAACTGCGGCGGTTACAATATGGACCTTTGCTTCTAGACGTATGCCTGACATACCTAAGGGAGTTTTAATTCCATCTTGACTATCTACAATATATTCCTGCGGTAAAACATGAATAACCTCCCTATCGAGAGGAATAGCAATAGCCTTCGCCGCATCTATTACCCTGTCCACATCTTTTTGAGTAATTTCTTTACCCTGAGCAGCAACAATTCCGTGGCTATTTAAACTATTAATATGACCACCAGCAATACCAACAAACACTGAATCAATTTCACACCCTGCCATTAACTCCGCTTCTTCTACCGCGTTTTTTATGGATTCTACTGTGCTATCTATATTTACTACGACACCTTTACGTAAGCCACGCGAAGGGTATTGTCCCAACCCGATGATATCTACTTGGTTATTGTGGCTAATTTCACCAATGATGCAGCAGATTTTTGTTGTCCCAATATCGAGACCTACTACGTAATTATTTTTCTTGGACATACATCCACTCCCTTTCCAGGTTTATGTCTTTATATTTTTTTTAAAATTTTTCCTTAACTTTTTTTCGATGTTTCACAACAATCTTGTTGCTAAAAGACAAATCAATGTAGTTCAAATCGTATTCATTTTTTTCTATTGCGCCCAGTGCTAAAACTAGATTTTTAAAATTTTCATTTACTATTTCTGGTCGTATATGAACCTTGATATCATGATTATGTGTGGAAAAGGTAACTCTAGACTTATTGCTAATATGAACATTTTCGATTGGTTTTTTTTCGAATATTGATAGTTGATTAAGACTATGCATTATGTGTAATCCATTAATTATTTCTTCGTCAGCCACATTACTCCCGAGTTTAATGTTTTTCGCATTAATACCTGTTATAAAAGGAAGCTGGTTGACACCTTCTACTTCTTTCCCCAATAAAACCCCAAAGTTGTCCATAACATATATTTGTTCTAATTGAATTTTAGCAAATGGAGTCCTCTCCTTAATCAAAATATTAATCTCTTGAGGAAAAACCTTTCTCGCTGATGCGGACTCTACCCACGGGTGCTCGACCAGTCTTTGAGAGATTTTATCAAGTTCAAGTTGAAATATATTTTCTCCAATTATAGAACCAATCCATAAATTTAATTCTTCCTTAGATAATTGTTTATGACCAACTAAGATTATTCGGTTAACATCAAATTGAGGTGACTGCGTGATAAACCTATATCCCGAGAAAAGTCCATAAGAAAAGGCAAACAACAAAACAACCTTTGACAATCCAGTTATTAACGTTAAAAAAATATAACTCAAATCTAAATTCGATATTCCCCTTTTTAGTTTTTTTCCAGAGAATATATTTTTCTTTCGTTTTTTACTTCGACGAGTATCCTTCTGCTTCCAAGCCGCTACTAAATTTTTTTCCTGCAACAATGCTAATTCCATAATATTTTTTCATCCTTCATAATCAAGCTGAGCAGATTTTAAAATTTCAAATACTAAATCATCAAATTTTATTCCAGATTGCTTTGCAGCCATCGGCAAAAGACTTGTCTCCGTCATTCCAGGTATAGTGTTCATTTCCAGAACATAAGGTACTCCCTCGGCATCCAGTATCACATCAACCCGCGGCATTCCATTTCCTCTTAAAACACGATAAACTCTCTTAGCAATATCTTCGCAACTTCGAATTTCTTCATAGCTAAGCTCTGCAGGGCAGACATATTCTGTTCTCCCGCTAGTATACTTTGATTCATAATCATAAAATCCAGATTTTGGCTGAATCTGTACAATAGGCATGGGTTGTTCTCCATTCATTCCAATAGCTAGCAACTTACCTTCAATGAATTTCTCTACCAGAATTTCTTTTGAATAACGGAATGCTAGGCCTAAAGCTACGTCCCATTCTTTTTCTTCTCTCACAATACTAACCCCTATACTTGATCCTTGATTCGAAGGCTTTACTACCACCGGGTAATCTAGGACCCGCTCCTGATTTTTTTTTTCTTCACAACAAAAAACCTGATAGTCGGCTGTAGGGATTTTATTAAACTTAAAAATTTCTTTTGACTTGATCTTGTCGTACGCTAATGCACTAGCTAAAACCCCCGAACCTGTATAAGGTATTTTTGCATACTCGAGTAATCCTTGAATAGAGCCGTCCTCTCCATAAACCCCATGCAAAACAATAAATGCTATATCAATTTTATTTTTTTTTAGTTCAAATGCGATGTTCTTATTTACATCAATCCCAACTCCATTGAAGCCTTTTCTTTTTAACGCTTCCAATACGGCACTACCTGATGCAAGTGAAACTTCACGTTCAGGAGATAAGCCTCCCATTAAAACTCCAATTATTTTTTCTTTAATTCCCATCGTGTACTTATTGACAAATTAAATAACTACAATTTCCTGTTCTAACTTGACACCACTCTTTTCTTCAACCACATCTTTAATATGTTTAATTAGTCGAACCACATCGTCCGCAGAAGCACCCCCTTTGTTTACTATAAAATTGGCATGCTTTATTGATACACTGGCTCCTCCAATTCGAAAACCTTTTAATCCAGCGGACTCAATTAAAGATCCAGCTTTTTTACCAGGTGGATTTTTGAAAATTGAACCAGAGTTTGGCATATTCAATGGCTGTGTTGAGCCTCGTCGTGTTAAGTACTTATCTATTTCGCGATGAATATCGACAATTCTTCCTTTTTCTAATTCTAGTTCAGCTTCAATTACTATCCCATCATTTACTGGGAACGTGGTTTTTCTATAAGCAAACGCCATCTCATTCTTACTATATGTCTTGATCTCTCCATCAAGAGTCATAAACTTTATACTACGAAGAACATGGCTAATTTCAGCACCTTCTGCCCCAGCATTCATTACAATAGACCCTCCGACAGAGCCTGGGATACCAACAAAATTCTCTATACCCTTTAAACCATAACGTGCTGTAAACTTAGCCAAGTAGGACAACTTAACACCACCATCTACTTGAATAACTGCTTTATCTTTACCATCCAACGACTTATAAAACACAGGTCGTTTTATTAATTTAAAACAGTTCTTTAATGAAATTACAATACCTCGTATACCTTGATCTCGAACAAGAGTATTAGTTCCTTCTCCGATAATCCAAACAGGACTACTCCCGCGATTCTTTAAAACTATTTGTAAATCTCTCAAATTAGCAGGCAAAATAAAGATATCTGCCGGCCCTCCAATCCGCATCGAAGTGTATTTTGACATCATTTCGTCATATAGAACTTCACCTTTGATCTTATTTTGAAATGAAAAAGAAAGATTCATATTTTTTCTCTGCGTGATTTTTCTCCCCAGAATAGTTCTAGGTAAGTCCAGACTATTCCTCATGGGAAGTTTATAATCAGTTCCAGTATGTGCGTAGCGTATTAATTTTTGTTTCCAATGTCCGCTCAGCATAAGAACAAACTCCTCCTCTAATTTATAATTAGTTTTTTAGAAACTCTGGTAGTCAAGAAATCTCTACCAAGCTTCCACACATCTCCTGCACCCAATGTGATTAATATGTCACCAGGCCTTATAAGAAACTCCAATTCCTCATTTAACTTATTTAGATTTTTAATATATTTAGCATTTTTATGGCCGCACTCACGTACGCCATCGACGATGTTACTTGCATGCACATTATCCAAAGGACTTTCTCCTGCTGAGAAAATGTCTATAACAAGCAAATGGTCTGCATCATTAAATGCAGACCAGAAGTCCTTCATCAAAAACTTAGTTCGCGAATATCTATGAGGCTGAAACAAGACAACCAATCTGCTAGCAGGCCAAACTTCTTTTGCCGTTTTTAAAGATGCCCTTATCTCAACTGGGTGATGACCATAGTCATCTACTAAAATTAATTCATTTGATTGGTTTACGATTTCAAACCTTCTTTGAACTCCTTCAAATTGGAGAAGTGAATTTGCTATTGTTTTAAAATCTAGATCTAATTCCATTCCAACTGCAACAGCAGCAAGTGTATTAAGTACATTATGCTGCCCTAGTGCTCCTGATCGAATTCGCCCTAGATCTTCTCCAAAATGAAATACATTAAAATATGTTTTTAATCCATCAATTGAAATATTTCGCGCCGTATAATCGGCCTGTGAACTTAACCCGTAGGTAATATATCTTTTTTCAATACTCGGAATCAGAGACTGTATATTAGGATCATCAAGACATAAAATAGCTGAACCATAAAATGGAATTTTATTAATAAACTTGAGAAAGGTGTCTTTCATGTTTTCTAATGTTTGATAAAACTCCATATGCTCCTCATCAAGAGTTGTTACTACGGCAATAGAAGGTGAAAGCCTCAAAAATGAACCGTCACTTTCATCAGCTTCTGCTACTAAAAACTTACTCTGTCCGAGCTTGGCATGGCTTCCAGTATTTTTCAACCGCCCTCCTATAATCACGGTTGGGTCTAACTCGCCGCCAGCTAGGACTGTAGACACAAGTGAAGTTGTGGTAGTTTTACCGTGAGTCCCAGCGATAGCAATTCCATACTTCATACGCATCAGTTCTGCGAGCATTTCTGCGCGAGGGATCACCGGGGTCATAATCTCCTTTGCTAAAGTTATTTCAGGATTATCTAAACCTATAGCGCTAGACATCACAACAACTTGTGCACCTTTAATATTTTCAGATTTATGTTTAAAAAATATTTTGGCACCGATTTGCTCTAAATGACTCGTTACAGGAGTTGAATTTGTATCAGAACCACTTACTTCATAACCTTGATTAATTAGAACCTCAGCTATTCCACTCATACCTGACCCTCCTATTCCGACAAAGTGGATTCTTTTGGTTTTTCCTAGAAGCATGACAAAACATGTTTATTTTTTAGCTCGTTATTATTATCTTTTTTTTTTTCTTTACTCATTAACTCTAAACAAATTTTTCGCACTTTTTCAGATCCATCTCGAATACCAAGGCGGTAACTATTGTTTTCCATCATCATTAGGGTCTCCGGTTCATCCATAGCTTTTTTAATCGATTTTGCGAGTCGATCCCCGCAAATTTCTTTATCCAAAATTATCTCTCCTGCATTAGCAGTCTTCATAACCCTAGCATTATGTTCCTGATGATTATTTGCTGCATAAGGGAAAGGAATAAGAGTAGAAACTTTTCCTACTGCCGTAACTTCAGCAAGGGTTGTCGCACCGGATCTGCATATAATAAGAGAAGCCAACCGATATCTCTCAGGCATATCAGTAATAAATGGCATAACATTGGATGAGAATCCTTTCTCACTATATTTTTTTTTTACATTTTCATAATCGGCGTCACCTGTCTGATGTGTAATATAGAGGTTATCTTTTCTTTCAGACAAAAGATCTAAGGCTTCAATCATAGCCATATTGATCGAGTGCGCCCCTTGACTCCCACCTAAAACTAATATTCCGAAAGGTTTTTTTGAAGTAGGAGAAAATTTTTCTTTCGACTGGCAAAGTTTTTCATCAATCATATTTCCTGTCACGTCGACTTTTTCTTTAGAAAAAAATTTTTTAGATTCTTCATAAGATACTGCCACTTTATCTGCAATTTTTCCCAATAGTTTATTTGCCATACCAGGAAATGAGTTTTGCTCATGAATTAGAGTTGGGATACGTAAGAGCCAAGCCGAAAAAACTAATGGAGCTGACACATAACCACCAACACCCACAACTAAATTTGGACGATTACAAATTAAAAAACCTATTGATTGAACACCCCCCACCATAAGCTTTAACAATGAAATCCATTTATCAAGCCCTTTCTTACCCAACAAACCGGCAGAGATAATAGTTTTTAATCTAAAGCCTTCCTTAGGAAGAACCTTCGATTCAATTCCTTTTTTAGTTCCTACGAATAAAATTTCTATCGTCATATCACTTTTCCTAAGTGCCTTTGCGAGAGCTATCCCTGGAAACAAATGGCCTCCAGTACCTCCCCCTGCAATCAAAACTTTTCGTGTCATAACCCGTAGATCAATTTTGAATCAGCTTTCCTGAAATATTCAGCAAAACTCCTATTGAAAGCATTAAAACTATCAACGATGACCCCCCCATACTTACAAAGGGAAGTGTCAGTCCTTTAGTTGGCAATAAGCCCACAGTCACCCCCATATTCATAAATGCTTGAACACCTATTAAAAGAGTCAAACCAATAGCTACATGGGTGCCAAAAGAATCCTTAGCATAGTATGCGATAACAAACCCTCTCCAAATTAATATTAAAAAAAGAGAAATAATTACCATAACTCCTAAAAACCCAAGCTCTTCACCAATTACCGAAAAAATAAAATCTGTATGTGCCTCTGGAAGATAAAAAAGTTTTTGACTACTGCTACCTATTCCAGAACCAAATATTCCGCCACGTCCAAATGCATAAAAAGATTGAACAACTTGAAAGCCCGAATTTGTCTCATGTTCCCATGGATTCAAAAATGCAATTATCCTTCGTTGGCGATACTCAGCATTCATAACTGCCAAAGCAACAAAAGGAATAATAGCTAAAATCGAATAAATTAAGAACTTTGAACGTAGCCCCGCTATCATCAGCATTGCAAAGGTGACAATACATATAATCATTGCGGTACCAAAATCTGGTTGAAATAAAATGGGAACAAAGAAAAAACCAAGAACAATTAATTTTGGCAAGTAACCATAGGCAAAGTTTTTTAATTGATCAGACCTCTTTACTAATGACTTGGCTATAAAAATTATTAAAGCAAATTTAGCGAGCTCTGAGGGTTGAAAAGTAAATCCGCCTAGCATCAACCATCTCCTTGCTCCTCCAACTTCTTTCCCAAGACCAGGCATCATCACTGCCAATAGCATTAGAAATGTTACTCCCATAATGTAATAAGCATATTTTTCTAGGCCACGATAATCAATTTCGCGCGCCAGCAACATCAGCACTCCCCCTAGAAATACCCAGACTAACTGGCGTTTAAGAAAGTAGTAAGCATCGTTATATTTTTCCATCGCATACACACCACTAGAACTAAACACCATTACAAGACCAATTAAAACTAGCACGATAATTGTAACAAGAAGTATTGAATCGCAATGAAGCTGTTTATATTTTATACAGCGCAAATTTTTCTCCAGAAAACTCATTCTAATATCAGGACAATGTCACTGATCAAAAAAACCGTAAAGAACTAATTTTATAATTCTCATTACTAACTTACATAAAAATAAAAATGGATTAAAGCTGACCCACAATTATTTTAAATCGATCTCCTCGCTCAATAAAATTTTCGAACATATCAAAACTAGAGCACCCAGGTGACAGCAATACAATATCTCCCGAGATTGCTTTTCTCATAGCACGCTTAATAGCATCTTCCATATCCACGGCATCTTCGCAATCAAACGACCCATTAAGAATTTCGCGGATTTTATTTTTTGTTTCTCCTAGAAGAACCAAGTGTTTGACCTTTTTTTTAAACACTGCTTTTAAAGCTTGAAAGTCTCCGCCCTTATCTTTACCACCTGCAATTAAAATAATTGGACGAGAAAAAGCTTTCAATGACTTACACAAAGCTCCCACATTCGTTCCCTTGGAATCGTTTATAAAATCTACTCCACCAACTGTTCTCACCCATTCGATTCTATGGGCCAAGCCTTTAAATTTAGCTATAGTCTTAAAAATCTCATCTTTAGATATATTAAGAATTGTTGCTACAGCCACCGCGCCTAATAAATTTTCAATCTGGAATTTTATTGGTGGACTTAAATCATCTACTGAGAAAAAATATTTTTTATCTTTATTAAAGCAGCTGGTAATTATTTTTTTTTCTAGATATATTCCTGTTTCAATTTTTTCAACAAGACTAAATAAAACTTTTTTTGCCTTACTAAGCACTCCCTGTTTCATAACGTTTTCATCATCTTTATTAAGAATCAGAATATCCTCTTCTTTCTGAAAAGAAGAAATCATTCCCTTTAGATTTGAATATTCTTCAAAATTTTTATGACGATCTAAATGATCTGGCGTAATGTTAAGCATTAACGCGATTTTAGGACGAAATGTTTTAATACCTTCTAATTGGAAGGTTGATACTTCTAAAATAAAATAATCAACGGGATCTTCTTTAAGAAGATCGATAAATGGTGTTCCTAGATTTCCACCGACAGAAACTTTTTTACCCGCTTGTTTCAAAATATTCCCTATAAGAGTTGTCACAGTTGATTTTCCGTTTGTGCCAGTTACAGCAATGATAGGTGTTTGAGTAAAACGTGAAGCAAGTTCTATTTCGCTAATTATCTCCACTCCTTGCTTGTGAGATTTTTCTAAAAATGATGAATTAATATCTACTCCTGGACTAAGCACTATCAAATCAGAAATTAAAGGGACTTCAGAGCATTCAAAAAGCATTTTCAATCCCGTGTTCAAAGAGAGAATATTTTTTTTAAGCTTAGCCCGTGGTCTAGAGTCAATAATAGTAACAAAGGCTTTCTTGGAGACTAAAAAGTTTGCTGTGGCTATTCCTGTATGCCCCATCCCCACAACTGTTATATGTTTTTTCTCTAGTAACATTATTACCTTAATTTTAATGTGCTCAGACTGATCATTGCTAGAACTACAGCAACTATCCAGAAACGGACAATTACCTTTGGCTCTGCCCAGCCAGAATGCTCAAAGTGATGATGCAAGGGCGCCATTTTAAACAATCTTTTTCCACCGGTATATTTAAAGTAAGCGACTTGGATGATTACAGATAGAGCCTCTATTACAAATATTCCACCAACCAACAAAAGAAGAAGTTCATGTTTTGTTATAACGGCTATTGTTCCTAATAGCCCTCCTAACGATAATGATCCTACATCTCCCATGAATATTTGCGCAGGATAGGAGTTAAACCAAAGAAAACCTAGACTGGCACCAATTACAGCCGAACTAAATACAGCTATTTCACCTGCATCTTTAATATGTTGAATGCGAAGATACTCAGCAAACTTAAAATGACCACAAACATATAGAATTAGGGTGTAGGTTATAGTGGCGACGATAATAGGACCAATTGCCAATCCATCAAGGCCATCGGTGAGGTTTACTGCATTTGATGTTCCTACAATTGTAAATACGATTAGAAGTAGATACCAGACACCTAGATCTGGTTGAAACTCTTTAAAAAAAGGAATGTATAAACGGGTTGCATACTCACTCCGATTTGGATCAAAGTAAATCAAGTAAACACCTATAGCTAGACTCAATAAAATTTGAAAAATTAATTTTACTCTCGCCGTCATTCCCTTATTTTTTTTTAACTTCATATAATCATCTACAAATCCTATCAGACCAAAACCGATAGTAGCTAAAAGTATCAGCCATACATAAGGATTTGTCAGGTTTGCCCAAAGAAGAGTTGAGGCTATTAAAGTTGATAGGATAAGAAGCCCTCCCATAGTAGGAGTACCAGACTTAACAGCATGACTTTCGGGTCCGTCATCACGAATTTTCTCTTCTACCTGAAACAATCTAAGCATACGGATCATCATCCCCCCCATAAGCATACTAAATATCAAAGCTGTGATACCAGAATAGGCAGACCTAAAGGTGATGTATCGAAATACATTTAAAAATGAATAATCAGAACTTAGTGGATAAAAAATATGGTAAAGCATAATTTAATGAGTCCTTTTAGTCATTTTCTAATTTGTCAACAGCCAAACGTTTAACAACTTCTTCCATTTTAGATCCGCGAGAACCTTTAACCAGCAGACAGTCACCGGCACGTGAATATTTTTGTATAAATGCCACTGCACACTCATGCCCTGAAGTCGTAGCAATATGCTTTTTATTCATACCAGAATCCACAGCACTTTTAGCAACGTGCGCTGAAAGTTCACCAACTGTAACTAGATAGTCTATGGAATATTTTGTAATTTCTATACCAAGAGTCTTATGCGCAGGCTCAGCGAAGTCTCCAAGCTCAAGCATGTCTCCAATGATAAAAAAACGACGGCCTTTACATTTATAATTAGATAGTATCTTCAAAGCTTCTTTCATTGACTTCGGGTTAGCATTGTAAGAATCATTAATAACTGTAATTCCTCCATATTCACTAACCTCAAATCTACTAGCCAATAACTTTGCATTCATTAACCCACGTTTAATATCATCAGGCGGAACCCCCAAAGACCAGCTAGCAGCCATAGCAGCCAGTGCATTATAAATATTACATTCTCCTAAAAATGGTATACACACTGGAATATTTTTATCGAAAAAGCGCACACTCAGTTTAAAACCCTCTCGATTCATTGGAATAATATTTTCGGCTTTAATATCAGCTTTATTGTGAATACCATAAGTAACCACCTTAGCTCGCACAGACTTTGCCAGTTCCAGTACCAATGGATCATCAGCATTTACTATTGCGGTTTCTTGCTCACTTAGAGAGTCGAAAAGTTCTCCTTTAGCTGCCTGAACTTCTTTTAAATTTTTTAAATGGACTAAGTGACCTTCCGAAATATTAGTAACCACCCCTATTTCCGGCTTAGCTATTTCAGCAAGACGTTTAATCTCCCCCGCAGCACTCATACCCATTTCTATAACAGCAACTTCATGACTTTTAGAAAGATGAAAAAGATTAAGGGGAAGTCCAATATGGTTATTTAGATTTCCTTTTGTTTTAATTGTTTTAAATTTTGTTTCCGCTATCGAAGCTATCATTTCTTTCGTTGTGGACTTTCCATTAGTTCCAGTTACACCGACAACCTTTACAGGCATTTTTTTTCTATAAAATCGAGCTAACTCCTGCAATGACTTTAGCGTATCTTCAACGCGAACAAAAAAAGGTGCGTCCATTTTTTTTGACAACATATTCCTTCCATCTGAAAAAATAATTGCAGCCGCATTCTTATTGCGAGCTTCTTGAATGAAGTCATGGCCATCAAACCTATCTCCACGGATACAAAAAAATAATTCGTCTTTTTTTAGAGTTCGTGAATCTATAGAGACTCCATGAAAGTATTTTTCGCCAGCTCCCATTAAAGTCTCTCCACCAATAGCCTTAACGCAATCATCAACTTTCATTTCAATCACCTTTTGATACTCCCTTCACAGCCTCTTCCGCTATCTCTCTATCGTCAAAGTGAATAGAACCCGTTTTAAATACCTGAAATTTCTCATGTCCCTTTCCTGCTATCATCACGAGGTCTCCTGGCTTTGCTTTTTCTACAGCAAATCTAATTGCTTCTCTTCTATCAATGATAATCTCATAATCTTTACCTTGGCACGCTGAAGAAGGAACACCTTTAAGGATATCATCTACAATACATTGTGGATTTTCTGTTCGTGGGTTATCTGAAGTGATTACAGAAAATCCACTTTCTTCTATTGCGACACGACCCATTTCTTTTCGTTTGCCTATATCACGATCGCCACCGCAACCAAATACAGTGATTACTCGCCCAGAAGTAAAACCTCTTGCTGCCCGAAGAACATTACGAAGAGCTTCATCGGTATGTGCATAATCAACAACAACCGAAAAATTTTGGGCACAAGAGACTCTTTCAAAGCGACCAGGCACTCCTAAAACAGAGCGCAAGCCCTGAGCAATATGATCTAACGAAAGACCTTGGTGAAGAGCTGCAGACGCTGCCAATATCAGATTATATATATTATGAAGACCTAATAAGTGAGTTTGAATATTACAGGATCCTAATGGGGTCTTTAACACAAAACTACTTCCAAGCTCCGACAAACTATAATCTTCCGCCATCACATCAGCATGTTTTTTAATACCAACAGTCAACAAGTTTTCTGGGAACTCGGTAGCAATTTCACGACCAACTGAATCGTCTATATTCACAACCAATTTTTTGATATGATTACAACGAAACAATTTCTTCTTTGCCTCCTTGTAGTTATCCATCGTTCCATGAAAATCTAAATGGTCGCGACTTAAGTTGGTAAATACTCCAACAGAAAAATTCATCCCGCAAACTCTTTTAAGGGAAAGAGAATGAGATGAGACCTCAAGGAAACACTGATCAATTTTTTGCTCAGCCATTTCATGGAGCATCTGATTTAAATTCAAAGATTCAGGGGTCGTTATTGGGGACGCAAAGCTAGTATTGCCATAGCAGCAATTAATAGTTCCTATTATTCCTGATCGCCCATTTTTAATTTTATAAATAGAATCCAAAACATACGTTACTGTGGTTTTCCCATTGGTTCCCGTAACACCAAATACATCTATTCGGTTAGAAGGTTGGTGATAAAACTCAGCACCAACCCAAGCCAAAGCACTTCTAGAGTCTTTCACACAAATTGCGGTTACCTTATTTTTATTTATATCTAAACCTGCAAATCTATCAATGGGCGTTTCGGTAATAAATGCCGACGCACCTCGAGCGATAGCATCATTAATAAACTTAAAGCCATCCTGCTTTAAACCATGAATAGCAACAAAAAGGCTTCCCTTTTTGACCTCACGAGAGTCAAAAGCGATTGAAGAAATTTCTCGGTTTAGCGTACCCTGAATATTCTTCACAGGAAATTCTTGAATTAAAGCTGATAGTTTTCGACCTAATCCATTTTTCATTTTGTAAATATTTCTCATGAAATTTAAATTCTTCCGAATTGATTTAGAAAAATATGTCTTCTGCTCATTTTCAAAACACTTCATTACGCTCTATCCAAAATATAAACACGTTGATCACTCGATGGAACATTTAAATAACGTAAAGTTTCTCTTCCAATATCCTTAAATACTGGTGCAGCAACAGAACCACCCCAGTGAACTCCCTTAGGCTCGTCAATCAAGACCAAGATAGCTATTTTTGCAGCATCTGCTGGAACAAATCCAAGAAAAGATGAAACATAAGCTGTTTTGGAATATCTTCCTGCTTTGCGATCATACTTTTGCGCCGTCCCAGTTTTCCCAGCGACTTCATAGCCTTTAATAGCAGCATTGCCCCCCGTCCCTTTTTTCACAGAGTGTTTAAGGATATCTATCATCTGCCTGCTAGTTTGAGTCGATATAACTCTTCGGACGAATTTGGGTTTATAGATTTTGGTCGTACGACCATTTTTTATAATTTTTTGCGTGATGAGTGGGGTCATAAGAGTCCCTCCATTAGCTATCGCACTAATTGCACTTATCAACTGAAGTGGCGTCGCACTAATTTCTTGACCAAATGAAATAGAAGCCAGAGACCTTTCATCCCATGCCTCTAATTTTTTAAAACGCCCCGCAGCCTCGCCTGGCAAATCTACTCCTGTTTTTTGTCCAAACCCAAATTTTCTTATATAATCATAAAAAGAATTTTTTCCAAGTTGCTGAGCAACCTTAACAGAACCAATATTGCTAGACTTGGAGATAATATTCTGTAAAGTTAACCATCCATATTTATGACCATCAGCTTCTCCTATATTGTTACCGCCAATAGAAAACCTACCATCTTCACAGAAAAAAATGTCATGAGGCCTTGCTGTTCCTGAATCAATAGCAGCCGCAGCTAAAATCGGTTTGAAAATTGAACCGGGTTCATATGCATTGGACACCGCCCCATTAATCCACCTTTTTGGCTCATAAGAAGAATAGTTATTCGGGTTGTACTGAGGCATATTAGCAATAGCATATATTTCACCTGTGTTCGGGTTCATAACAATAGCCACTCCCGATTTAGCATGATATTTTTTAATTTGTTTACTTAAGTGTTGCTCAGCAAAAAACTGAATCACCTCATCAATAGCTAAGGCCATTCCTCCGTTTTCTGCATACTGTCCACTGACCTTTTCATTAAATTGCACGAATTTTCCGCGAGCATCTTTTTTTATAACTGTCTTAGTAATATTCCCTTTTAACGTCATATCATATTGATGCTCAATGCCAGCTAAACCCTGATTATCTATTCCCGTAAATCCGATAATTCCAGAAGCTAATTCGCGCTTTGGAAAAAAACGCTTATCTTCTGATATAAAGTTAACCCCTATAGGCAAATCATTTCTCAATAGAGACATTTCAGAAGGAGAAATCTTTCGCTTAACCCAAATAAAGTTACGCTTTGAATTCATCTTCTTAAAAATTAACCTTTCATCAAGCTTTAAAATTTTTGCCAAGAAGCGAGAAGCCTTTTTTTTATTCTTAACTTCTTGTGGTGTAGCGTAAACAGACTCAACTTTAATATTTGCTGCCAATTCATTCATATTACGGTCGTATATAAAACCCCTCGCATGATTAATTTTAACGATCATCTGGTGCTGTTGTTTAGATCGAGAAACCAAGTCGTCATTTTTTATAATCTGAAGAAAAAACAATCTTCCCACAAGCCCTGAAGCAAACAACACAAAAAGAACCGAAACTAGAATCAGCCTTACCTTGAGAGATCTTCGACTTGCATTAGATGTATTTTCGTTATTGCGTCTCATGATCTATTTTTTTAAAAAGATAGTTACAATTTGTCCGTTTTCAGGTTCCTTCAGCCCTATTCTTTTCTTTGCTAATAATTGAATACGGTCCAATGTTTGCAGACTTTCCCGTTCTACGCGAAGAAGGTGGTTTTCACGAAGCAAGCTCCGATGATTTTTTCCTAGAATTTGATACTCATAAGCCAACCCAACCAAACGAGTATTACTCCAGACAAATGCCATAGCCACTATCATCAAGCCTGTTACGGCCATTAAAAACATACGATATTTTTTCGTCGTCATGTGCGATTGAACTTTATTTACTTTTTGTAACCACTTAAACATAGACTCTTTCCGCCACTCTTAATTTAGCGCTTGAAGCTCTTGAGTTATTTTGCATCTCTTCAACTGAGGGTGTAATAGGCTTGCGTGTAACTATTTTTAATCGTTGCTTGTGTCCACATGAGCAAATCGGAATTTTTGGAGGACAAATACAACCCTTCTCCTCAGACTTAAAAAAGTTCTTAACAATTCGATCTTCTAGAGAATGAAAAGAAATTACTATTATCCGAGCCGATTCTTGCAAAATATCAACAGAATTTTTTAACGTTTTTTTAATATGCTCCAACTCATCGTTTACAGCAATACGTAAGGCCTGAAATGTACGCGTGGCAGGATGAATTTTTGTTTTTTTTGAAGCGTGCACCACCTTTAAAATAATATTTGATAATTGGAGTGTTGTTTTAATAGCGCCTTGCCTCTGCTCTTTTCGGATAGCCCGAACGATCCTTTTAGAAAAACGCTCTTCTCCATATTCTTTGATGACCGACACCAATTTTTCGTCAGATAGTTCGATTAAAAGATCAGCTGCGGTTATCTTCTGCGAAGAATCCATTCGCATATCCAAAGGTCCATTACGCATAAAACTAAAACCCCGTTCAGGCGAATCTAACTGAGGAGAGGAAACTCCTAGATCAAGAAACAGTCCATCTACATTCACTTCATTAGCCTCTTTTAAAATAGCTTTAATATCGCTAAAATTTCCGTGAACTAAGGTTATTCGATCTCGAAAAGAAGCAAGTCTTTTTTCAGCCCTTTCAATTGCCTTGATATCTCTATCGACCCCTAACACCCTGACCCCTATTGTGTTTTTCAATATCAATTCTGCGTGCCCCCCATCTCCCAAGGTACCATCTACGACTAGGCCCTCTTTCCCAAGGTTAAGGCTTTGGATAACCTCTCTCTCTAATACTGACTCGTGTTGCTTAGACATTTTTTAAAAGGACTCTGCGATCGCGCATTACATGCAGCAGGAATATTAGAAACTTAAAAAACACTAACTTAATCCGAGCCCTTCTCTAACCGATCCGGAGCCCAAAGTTCAAAAGTCTTAGACATACCTACAATCATTACTTCTTTTGTCAGCCCAGCAGCTTCACGTTGAGGAGCGGGAATCAAAATTTTCCCCGATTTCATTTCACATTCTGTTGCTCGAGCATAAAACTCCCGAAGCCTATTTCGGTCACTCTTGTCAAATGCATTGAGATGACTTAGTTTTTCTTCATTTACAGCCCATTCACGTTGCGGAAATACAACGAGAAATCCGCTCATCACACAAATAACCAACTGCGGACTGTCTTGCTCAAGGAGGCCCTTGAACCTTGATGGTACATTTAGGCGCCCTTTTTCATCTAGACTTACGCTGTAAGATCCTAAAAATCCGTTCATATGCGAAATAATTAAGTCAAAATTAGCTCTATTACAACATTAATAAACACTTTAAGACACTTTCTGACACAATCGTAGCATATTGGAACACCCTGTCAACAGAGAAAAACAAAAACAATAAACATTTAGAGCTATTGATCTAATATTAAAGTTATCTCCAGTGTGACACTTTGGAAATAATTCTAGAAATACTTGTGTTTAGATAAGTTGCTCCTTTTCTCACCAACAAATGAGCTCAATATTAATTAATCGCTTTAATAGCAACTTACTACTAATCATGTAATTTATATTTTTTAGCAGAATAAATGGTATATATAATAATGAAGGGTTTTAAAAATATATGATGTTATATTATTCGCTATCCAAGTAAAAAAATTAAATAACAGCGATTGATTAATTTTTTAAAACTATTTTTGAAGGCATAATCATCTATGCTTAAAATGATTTGCTTTGACAATGTCAAATTTTGAGTGATATTATGAATTAGCTCCAAAAGACTGATTTAAGCTGTTTTAAATGCTCACTTTTATCGAGTCCTATAGAATTAAAAGGTTATGGATATAAAAAAAACTAAATTTGCACTTGGTTCCGCGTTAATTGTAGGAGCTATTGGATATCTCATTGCAACGGGAATCAACAGTACTTCTACATATTTTTTCACGGTTAGTGAACTGATGGATCAGAAGGTTTCTTTTCATGGCACAGGACTTAAGGTAAAAGGCAATGTAGTTGAAGGCTCGATTGAAAGAGACCCCAACGATTATCTAAGTGTTCAATTTGCTATTGAAGAAAAAAATAGCAATTTGAATGTTGTTTACCAAGGCGTCACGCCAGATATGTTTCAAGACGGTGGAGAGGTAGTTGTTGAAGGAGCATTAGACGAACAAGGTGTTTTTCATGCAAACACATTGTTAACTAGCTGCCCTTCTAAATATGAGGCCGAAGAAAAAGCAGGAGGTATGCATCCAGGAACTCTTCCTGACTATAAATCCAAAGTAAAACCAGACCTCAAGAAAATTGATTTCTTACCTAAAACAACAATCTAGCCCCCTCGCTATTCTTTCAATATAAAGATCTCGTCGGCGTTTCGTATACTTAAGTGAAAGGGCCGTAAAGTGAGATCACAGAAAAATTAAGGAAGTTTTTTATGAATGACGTAGGAGAATTCACTTTAATGGTGGCCCTTGCCACATCCATCTATGGAACCGTCGCATATGTTATGGCTGCTCGAGGAAACCGCATAGATGTTTATCTGAGTGCAGACAAAGTCCCACTCATCACATGGGGTTGCGTGATGATTTCCTCTATTGCTCTTTGGAAGGCTTTTTTCACAAATGACTTTAGCCTGCAATATGTGTATGCATACTCCAATATTGAACTTGATTATTTTTACAAATTTAGTTCCTTTTGGGGAGGACAAAAGGGATCACTTCTATTTTGGGTCCTTATTTTAACAAGCTACATGATGGTAGTTCACTTTCAAAATCGTTCAAAAAATTTGATAGTAGTCCCTTATGCGATGGCTGTTATGCTTGCAGTCACATGTTTCTTCCTTTTACTTCTTAATTTTTCCACAAATCCGTTTGAGCGCATTCCTTTACCGCCAGAAGATGGGCGTGGGCTAAACCCACTCTTGCAAAATTATTGGATGGTAATCCACCCGCCAACGTTATATTTGGGTTATGTTGGGTTTACAGTTCCCTTTGCATTTGCTATGGCTGCACTTATTTCAAAAAACTTAGACGATGCTTGGATCCGATTGACTCGAAAATGGACTATTGTTTCATGGTTTTTTCTATGTATGGGGAATTTATTTGGGGCTAGTTGGGCCTACGTTGAATTAGGTTGGGGTGGCTACTGGGCTTGGGATCCCGTAGAAAATGCTGCCTTTATGCCACTTATTGTAGCGACCGCTTATTTGCATTCAGTCATGATTCAAGAAAAAAAAGATATGATGAAGGTGTGGAACATGTCTCTTATTCTCCTAACTTTTGTTATGACTATTTTTGGAACATTTATCACTCGAAGTGGACTCATACAATCAGTCCATACTTTTGATGAAGCGACACTAGGTTATTACTTTTTAGGATTACTTTTTTTTATAATCGCTGTGTGCACAACATTGATTGTTCTTCGCTTACCCTTACTTAAAAGTAAAAATGAGTTGGATTCATTTCTTTCGCGAGAAGCCGGCTTTCTATTTAACAATTTATTACTCCTTGGAATCGCGTTCGCAACATTTTGGGGGACTATTTTCCCGATTATTTCTGAGGCAGTACGTGGAGTAAAGATCACTGTAGGACCTCCTTTTTATAATCAGGTTAATGTTCCTATCGGCTTAGCTCTGCTGGCGTTAATCGGTATCGGTCCGATCATTGCTTGGCGAAAGGCTTCTTGGTCTAACCTGAAAAAAAATTTTTTTAAACCGCTGTTGTTTGCTTTAGTTGGAGGAGCCTTTTTGTTTCCTATCCTTCCATTATCGAATCGATCAGAAATTTATACTTACATTACCTTTATTCTTTGTATTTTTGTGTTGTCGTCTATGCTCATTGAATTTTATAAAGGAACAATGGCTCGATACGCTTCAAGCGAAACAATTATGGGTGCTTTAGGATCCTTAATATGGAATAACAAGAGGCGTTATGGAGGTTATACTGTCCATATCGGCGTAGTGATGATTTATGCAGGTATCGCCGCATCATCTTCATACGGAATTCATACGGAAAAACGACTCAAGATCGGTGAAACGATCGAGATAAGAGATTATATGTTGCGTTACGAAAAACTCGCTGCAATTCAAGCTACTTCAGTAAAAACTCGTATTATTGCCCAATTATCTGTTGAAAAAGATGGAAAAAAAATCTGGACAGCGAGACCGGAAAAAGAATTTTATAAGGGGCAAAATCAACCTGTATCTGAGGTAGATGTAAGATCCACCCTAGCAAGTGATCTGTACGTGATTCTTGCAGACTTTTCTGAAGATGAATCGGCAACTATAAAAGTTTATCATAATCCTATGGTCAAATGGTTATGGACGGGAGGGTGGGTCATCGCTCTAGGAACCATGGTCTGTGCATGGCCTGACAGATTGGAGCAACGTCGAAGGTTGGAACGTTTGAAACTCCAAAAGATAGTTTTTTCACCAGCTCAGGAGTAACCATGGCAATTCATTTAAAAAAAATTATTTCTGTTTTTTTTGTTGTGCTATTTTTTATTTTAATAAGTTCAGCTTTGGTCAATGCAGGAGCTGTATTATCAGACCTAGAAAATCAACTGATGTGTAAGTGCGATGATAAGTGTGGCAAAGTCCTAATAAACTGTACTTGTTCCACTGCTGATAAAAACCGAAAAAAATTTACTAAGATGCTAGAGTCGGGTTTGACTGTAGAACAAATTGTTCAACAGCAGGTAGAAAAGTATGGGGAAACTGCACTTTCTGCTCCTACCAAAAATGGATTCAATCTCACTGCCTGGGTAATTCCATTTGGAGCTATTATGATAGGAGGAGTTGGAATTCGCAAAATCCTAAGGGGATGGGTGGGCAAAGATAATAATATTGACCGCCAAAGCACAGAAGGCCATATTGCATCTGAATTATCTGCTGAAGAATCCGTCAAAAGCTCTAGTAAATATTCCCGCCGCCTCAAGGATGAATTAGACCAACTCGAAACATGACCCTTACTTTTCCTCATTTAATCGAATTACTCCTAATTGCAGGAGTTATAATTGCTATTGGTATCCCACTATTTGGAAAACTACCCAATACTCGGCCTTTTTCTAAAATTGACCCTTTAGAGGAAGAGTTTAAGCATTTATTGGTTCGGAAAGAAGAGGTTTTACTGTCTATCAAGGAATTAGAGGTTGACCTTCAAGCCGACAAAATTTCTATTAATGATTCTATTACTTTACGAAAAAAGCTTGAAGGTGAAGCTATTACTATCCTTGAACGAATTGATGAGTTAAAAAAAAATAAAAAAAAAGACGCTAAGCCATCTTCTAAAAATTTTATTTTAGCTTAGAACATCTTTTTGAATAAGTACCCAGCAATAAACCTTAATTATATTTATGTCAGCCTCGTCCATACATTAGCATGAATATGATATTTGACCTTCAATGGTGGTATCGCGCGTGAACGAGCAAACCAATCGAGATTCATCTAATTCTATCATTCAGGTTCAAAACCTCCGAAAAGATTTTGGCTATCTACAGGCCTTGAGTGGAGTTAGTTTTAATTTGAGTAAAGGGGAGTTTCTTACTATCTTCGGGCCTAACGGAGCTGGCAAGACAACTTTAATTAAAGTTCTGACTGGCCTTATGCGCCCTACTTCTGGATCAGCCAATATCAACGGTTTCGATGCTCTTGAGGGCAATCCAGAGTTAAGAAGCCAAATCGGTGTTATATCTCACTCAACTTGTTTATACCCTGACTTAACAGCGCTAGAAAACCTTTTATTTTACGCTAAGCTCTATGGTCTAAAGGACCCAAAAGATCGAGCCAAGCTCTCTATCAAAGAGGCTGGGTTAGAATCGCGTAAGAATGATCTAGTGCGAACTTACTCTAGGGGAATGCAGCAAAGAATAGCTATTGCTCGAGCTACTTTGCATGATCCTTCCGTTTTATTTTTGGATGAACCCTTCACTGGGCTAGACCTAAGTGCAACCAACTCTCTAAAAGATCAACTACATGGTTTGCACACGGGTAATAGAACTCTTATTATGACAACCCATGATATGTCCTGTGGCCTTGAAATATGCGATAAGGTAGCAATTCAAAGTAAGGGAAAATTTTTGTTTACAGAACCCGTAACTAGCATCGACAAAAATAATTTCAAAAATTTTTATACAAAAACTATAGAGAAATGAGGTATCTACAAGGAGCTTTGTCATTTCTATGAAACAATATCTCAAACAAGTGAGGGCTATTGTCTGGAAAGACTTTGTTACAGAGCTAAAAACACGTGAGTTATTTAGCTCCATGTTTATTTTCGCACTTCTTGTGATCATTATTTTTATCTTTTCAATAAACCTTAGTATTGTTAAAGCAAGTGAAGTTGGTCCTGGAGTATTGTGGGTCGCTTTTTTATTCTCTGGAACTATTGGCCTTAACAGATCATTTATGCTTGAGAAGGAGAATGGCTGTTTGCAAGGTTTACTTCTTGCTCCTGTAGATAGAACTGCGCTGTATTTTGGAAAATTAATCAGTAATTTAGTTTTTTTGTTGATTATGGAAGCATTTATATTACCGATTTTTATGATTTTCTTTAATGTCGATTTAATTTCACATTTACTACCCTTAGTTTATGTAATTTTTATAGGAACACTAGGGTTTTGTACAATTGGGACTCTTCTTTCTTCTTTATCGGCTAATCTTAAAACGCGTGATATCATACTACCAATATTATTATATCCATTGATAATCCCAATTATTATTGGATCAGTTCGAATGACTGGTCAGATTCTAGAAGGTGAGTCCTTATCAAATATGACTAACTGGATGACTCTAGTTTTATGCTTTGATGTTATATATATTGCTATTTCCATTATGATGATAGATTTTGTTCTGGAGGAATAACTTGAATGGATAACCTGGAATATTTATTTGCGGCGAATGTGTTTGTATGGGGCGGAATTTTTTATTATCTGTTCCGAATAAAAAAATATCAGCAATCTTTACAAAACGATTTGGATCTCATAAAAGAGGCCGTTAAAAAAGGGCAAAAATGAGCGCAGAAATAAAAGAAAGTAGTTCTATTCTAACCTGGATTACTGCTTTAGCTTTCTTAATAAGCATGGCAGCTATTTTTATCTATGTACCCACGGAACAAATGGAAGGCCCTGTGCAACGGATTATGTATTTTCATATTCCCGCGGCGTGGTTGGCTTTTTTTTCTTTTTTTATTGTTTTTGTCTGCAGTATATTATTTTTATGGAAAAAAGAACGAGAGTGGGACATATATGCTCTGGCCTCTGCTGAAATTGGTGTTATTTTTTGTTCGTTAGTTTTAATAACTGGACCAATTTGGGCACGACCTATCTGGGGTGCGTGGTGGGTGTGGGATGCTAGGTTAACATCTACACTAATTTTATGGCTTATTTACGTTTCTTATCTTATGCTTCGTTACCAAACCGATATTGGCTCGATGCGTGCTCGTTTTGCTGCAGTATTAGGAATTATCGGTTTTCTAGATATCCCATTCATTCATTTTTCTGTTTTATGGTGGCGAACATTTCACCCTCCACCTAAAATGATATCACCAGAGGGGTTGGGCGCGGGCATGGCACAGTCTATGGTAACCACGCTAATGTTATCGTTAGGAACTTTCACGCTCCTTTATTTTGTATTGATGGGGCAGAGAATTAAAATTGAGAAAATGAAAGATGAAGTCGAACAACTCAAGAAAAATCACTTATATACTAACTAAAAAGTATTTACTTCTTTTTCTCATTACCTTTGTTGCTGCAATTCTTTTTTTTTTAGAACACTTTACAGAAAACCCTATTTCTGTTGCTGATATTCAAATAGGAAAAATTTTTAACGAAAAAAAACCTTCTGTTGGGTACATAGCACCTGATTTTAAATTGCGAAACTTAAAAGGAAACTATGAAAGCCTTAGTAGTTATCGTGGGGAGGTAGTGGTTCTAAATTTTTGGGCAACATGGTGCGTACCATGTCGCGTTGAGATGCCTTCTTTTGAAAAACTTTTTCGTCGCTACCGCTCTGAAGGTGTAACGGTTTTAGCAATTACGTTAGATAAAAATTCTGAAGAAAGAATTAAATCCTTTGTTGATGAGTATGGCCTTTCCTTTCCAATTCTATTAGATGATAAAAGTGAAGTGGAGAGACTTTACCCTTCAATGACAATTCCATTTACTTACGTAATTGACCGTGAAGGGCGCGTAGTGGCAAGAGTTGATGGTGCAAAAAACTGGGAATCGAATGAAACATTTGAGGCAATTGACTACTTATTAAAAAAGCCTTAATCAAAAGTTTTCAATCGCATGGTGATCAATTATGAGTAAAAAATCTATAATCGAAGCTAATCAAATTTTTTATAATGCATTTAATAAAAGTGATATAGAACTGATGATCGGAATTTGGTTAAACGATTCAACCTCTCAGTGCATTCACCCAGGTTGGGACGTCTTAACTGGATTTGAAAATATAATGAGTAGCTGGCAGAAAATTTTTACATCAGCACAAGATTTAGAAATTAAGCTTTCTCATGTCGAAGTCACTAGCTCAGAAAACCTTGCATGGATAACCTGCCAAGAAAACCTATTCTCAATAATCTCAAGTGGTGTTCAATTATCCAAAGTACACTCTACTAATCTGTTTAAAATGGTAAACGGTGAATGGAAAATGATTTTACATCATGCATCTCCGGTCAGCGGACGTCCCAATGCAGAGAAATTATCCCAAAACTAGTATACAGATCAAAACCTTGAGGGACCTTGGAGGAATTAAATTAATGCTATGCAACCTTCTAAATGGATTACTAGTCTACCAATACATAGATTTCATTATGTAGGTTTTCGTTGCGCAGGCAAGATCCCCCACATACCGAAAATTAGCTTGTCTTTAATGATAAATTTAATTTATTATTTTTCAGTGCATAATGCCACTGAAACAATTATTATTGGAATATATTTTTGACTTTTAAAAAGTTTATTTTGAACTGCTCCACCATGGTAGAATCATTGAGTTAGAAGATATAAAAATGAGTAGAGCCAATGAGGTAGTCGCGTGGCATATTCTGGAGAAAATTTCATAAAACCATGCAACAAAACCCAAATAGAGAAGAACCAAAAAAGACATTTTATAAATATATCCATGCTTTATTATAACGGCCCTATGTGCTATTTCATACCAGGTTCCTTGAAAC
>JABHTG010000044.1 GCA_018697205.1 Nitrospina sp.
AGAATGCTAAAATTAGAAAATCAATCTAAGTCTATATCTCGAAGTGGAATATCTTTGGATTTGTCTACATTCTTTTGAGCTTCCTTAAACTTTTCTTCTAGAATACGGCTTCTGTCTTTTTGCACTTCACTTCGCTTATTGAATAATGACTCCTGTTCTTTTTTATGCGCATCATGTTCTCTGACCATGTCAGATAAAGAAGGCATTATTTTTTCCTTCTTCTCCTCCCAGATAATCTCGCCTGTTTTTTTATCGACCTGTAATTTGGTTTCACAGCAAGGGCAAACAACTTCAATTTTCCCAGAATTCATGGCTCATTACGCCTTTCCAATGAAAGAAAACCTTTTCATAATAAAACAAACGGATTAGTATTATAACAAATTTTTTTATCACTTCATAACACACGATATCAGCAGAAAAAAATGCTTTTTTAACATCCATAACATGGGACAATTACTTAACAAGATACGATCTAAACAAAAAAATGTTCAAACCAAAAAGTTATTTTATTACCGGGACCGATACCAACGTAGGGAAGACAGTTGTCACAGCATGTCTACTAGCCCTTTATCGTAAGTACGGGATAGATGCTGGTATCATGAAACCCATAGAAACTGGAGTAGATCAAGAGTGTAGTTCAGAATCAAACTCAGATGCTAAGTTTCTTCTTTCTATTTCAGGCAATAAGGATTCTCTTGAAGAAATATGCCCTGTGCGTTTAAAACCTTCAGCTGCTCCTCTTCAAGCAACTCGAATAATTGGACAGACTTTAGATATTAAACTCATCCTTGAAAGCTTCCACAGACTACAAGCCAAACATGATCAAATGTTGGTTGAGGGGATTGGGGGTCTTCTAGTACCTTTAAAAGATAATTACTTAGTGTCAGACCTTATTAAAGATATGGATTTGCCCCTTATAATAGTCAGTCGAATCTCACTTGGGACTATCAACCACACCCTTCTAACTGTTAAAGCAGCAAAACAAATTGGGGTAAAAATAGCTGGAATTATCTTAAATAACTTAGAAAATAGACTCCTGAATGAAATTGAACTGGGACAGGCCTCACTTATTCAAGAACTTTCTGGAATACCCGTATTAGGAGAATGCCCATTTATAGACTCATTTTCTGGCAAACAATTCAATGATGATGTTGTAAAAAAAATTGCGACCTGGAGAATATAAAAAATATCCTAAGTATCAAATTTTTTAAATTATCTCTTAGATTCTGATTCAAACTGATATCCTTTTTCACGAATAGTAACTATATGTCTTGGCTCCTGTGGTATTTTCTCAAAGTATTTTCTTAGGCGAGAAATAAAGTTATCAACTGTTCGCGTCTCAGTTTGCGGGTCATATCCCCAAACTTTTTCTAATAATTCTTCACGACTAACAGGGTTTCCTTTTTTACCTACTAAAAGTTTCATCACAAGAGCTTCTTTAGTGGTCAAATAAAACTCACCATCAACTCCTTTCGCTTTACCAGTTCCAAAATTAATCCACATTTTAGCAAAGCGAAAAATATCTTGATCATGCACAGGCTCTTTATACCATTCTGACCGACGCAGAATACCTTTAATACGTAATAAAAGTTCTGGAAGATGAAATGGTTTAGTCAGATAATCATCTGCACCTGCTTCTAAACCTATTTCTTTATCTTTTTTTGATGACTTAGCGGTCAGCATGAGAATAGGGAAGCGTACATTGGTTTCCCTTATCGTACGTGCTAAATCAAGCCCTCCCAAACCGGGGAGCATAAGGTCAAGAATAATTAGATCAAAGTCCTTTTCCCGCAATTGATCGAGCGCAGATACCCCATTATCAACTGACAACACATCATAACCTTCTCGTTCAAGATTAAACAGAAGTCCTTTGGCTAAATGAGGGTCATCTTCGACTAATAATATTTTATTGGTTACCATCGTGATTAATCCATCTCACTTTCAGACTTTGGGTTATTTTCTATAAACGATTGATCTATTGGTAAAGTCAACATAAAGCGAGTACCTTTTCCTCTACCTTCGCTGAAAACATTTATTTTTCCTTTGTGATTCTTAATTATTTGTCGAGAAATGTATAGACCAAGACCAGCCCCTTCAACATTCTGAGTTTCTTCATTCTGCACTCGATAAAACTTTTTAAAAACTTTTTTGAGTTCTTTTTTGTCAAACCCAAAGCCCTGATCTATAAAATCAATAATACAAATTTTTTGAGTTTGCTTTACTTCAATCTTAAGGATTGTGCCCGCAGGGGAATATCTCAAAGCGTTTGCTATTAAATTATTAAAAACCATCCGCATAGCTCGTCCATCTATACTAACTTTTATATGGTCTATAAATTCCAGCTGAATCACACACTGTTTATCTTCAAATAGCTTCTGATGATGAACCATTATTTCTTGCAAAAACACAATTATATCTACTGAATTAAATTGTAACTGCATACTTTTCGGATCAGATTTACTTGATTCAAGAATATTATCTATGAGGTCAGATAATCGCTCTGTATCAGACAGCATAGTTTCAACAAAATCTCGTGTCTCTTCCAAAGAAACCTTCTGATATTTAAGTGTTTCTAAATAAAGTTGAATAGATGCTAAGGGAGATTTAAGTTCGTGAGAAACACTTGAAACGAAGTTGCTTTGAAGCTGGTATAAACGAGACTGTTTATTCCAATAAACAAATATCACATAAACCCCGGCAAGAATTACCAGCATCAACACCCCGCCTTCCAAAAGTACAATCAAGTTAAAATCGGACTCTAATAACTCAGGTGGAAGTTTCTTGGTAAATTCAGCCAGATTCTGCCTATTTTTGAAATACCAATACACCCAAACTATCATTAAACCTATCCAAGCGATCTGTACTCCAATAAATACGAAAATTGGGTGAAATAATGCTCGTAGTCTATTCATAATAAAAAGTCCTGCAGCTAATTTAAAGAAGCAAGTGGGTTTAAAATATTTTTTCTGGCTAAATATTACATAAGTTTTACATACGGTTACTAATATTCAGCGTTAATATACTAACAATTAAAGTATCAATTAGACTAACTTAACATAATTCATTTGAAAGTAATCTTACATGCCAACTTTATCACGAGTAAAGCCTAAGCTCACATTTAACAAGGCTATTGCTGGTTTTTTTATCTTCCTACACCTTGGGGCTTTATTGGCCTTTTTCCCTTTTGCTTTTTCTTGGAGCGCGGTAGCTTTGATGTTTTTCATGCATTGGCTAACTGCATCTATTGGCATTTGTTTTGGTTATCACAGATATCTTACACACAGAGGGATGGACCTTCCACAATGGGTAGCGAATGTTATTGTATTTTGTGGATCACTAGCATGTCAAAATGGCCCAATTAAGTGGGTAGCTCATCACCGTATGCATCATGCAGGATCAGATACAGAGCGAGACCCTCATAGCGCAAAAAATAGTCTCTGGTGGGCACATCTGGGCTGGATGCTCTATAAACATCCTGAATTTGATAATGAAAAAACGATTCAAAATTACTCGAAGGATATTTCAGATAATAAATTTTATCAGTTTCTAGAAAAAAATTACATTAAAAACCAGTTTATACTTGGCTTTATTTTCCTTGCAATAGGGGGGCTACCTTGGGTTGTATGGGGAATATTTCTACGGATTGTACTAGTTTATCATGGCACTTGGTTCGTAAATAGCGCGGCCCATGCTTTTGGCTATAAGAACTTTAAGCTTGAAAACGACCTTTCCACTAATTGTTGGTGGGTAGCTATCCTCGCATACGGAGAAGGCTGGCACAACAATCACCATGCTTTTCCAAAATCGGCCCAACATGGCCTTCGCCCTATGGAGCTAGATTTAACATGGATAGCTATCTGGACTCTCAAAAAAATAGGCCTAGCAAAAAATATTAGAGTTGCTAAAGTTAAACGATCACCCATTAGCTCTAACTTTGACTCTGCCTTTGAAGGGGAAATGATTAAGCAAGCTGCTTAATAAAACACCCTAGCCCCCATCCCCCACTCGTAATGGTGGTTTTTTTTCTAAGTTAAAAAATTTATTAGAATTATTTATCGAATGTAAACTCAATGTGGTAGCCAGAGTATTTTCTTAAATTAATGACTCGATTTTCAAATATTAAGTATTGCCCCTTTATGCCTGTAAGTTTTTCGGTAAACTCGCCTTCCTTGTCCAAATTATGACTTGATATTTTTTCTGGAACGGATTCAATGGGATAAGTAAAAGAGTAAAGTTTTTCCTTATATAAAGCGTATTGCTTTAACTCTTTAGGGATAATCTTAATCATTTCGCTCCTCATAAAAGTAAAATCAACATCTTCGATTTCCCCCAAAAGCATTTTTCTCCAGTTCGTTTTATCAGATATCTTTTTAGCCAAGGCTATCTCAATTTGACCCGATAAAATCCTGCGGGGAACCTTAGCAATGACCAATGCTTTCATCGCACCTTGGTCAATCCAACGACTTGGAATATTATAATGGCGAGTAATACCCACTTTCACTCCTGATGTCTGTGATAGGTAAACATAATGATCTATATTGCAGTATTTTTCATAAAACTGTCGATCAACATCGCTTCCTTTATCATGTTGACACTTTTCAGGACGCACTGAACAAATATCATTTTCCGGCAAATCTCTTGTACAAGGAAAGCAATAACCATCGCTATAAGTTTTCTTGATACTTCTACCACACTCAACACAGGTAATCTTCCCTGTATACCTCATGGTTAAAGCTTCACCCACCTTAGAAGTCAGAGGATATGACTCTTCGCTCAAGTTCAAAAAGTATTGGATAGGTGTGCCTTCTTTATGAGTCATTTTATTCAACTGACCGCTGATTACTTTTGGCATCAAATCAAATTTTTCCATTTCTAAAGTTTATTAATTGGAAGACGATTTTTTTTAAGTGAAATAATATAATGCAAACAGAGCAACACTAACTGCAAAAATCAAAGTAAAGGATTCAAAGATAAGAAAAGAAAGACAAAATAAAACAAAAAAGAATAATACTTTTGTAGCCTCTGTTTTCCAACCGTCCATAATCTTTCTATAGTCATCTAAATTAAAATAAAAAAACCTTTTTAATTAAACATGGTGAGGAAAACAATAAATCAAAATGCTTTATTAACCGCCCATAACAGCCAACCAGTCTTCTAAACTCTTAATTTGCAAATAAGAATTGGTTTCTCGAACTTCTCCCATAGGTGCAGAATGCTTACCCCCATAATTATGGCCAGGATAAAGTACCACTTCATTTTTAATCTTTGCTAGACGACGAGTCAAAGTATCATACATAACCTCACTATCGCCCCCTGGTAAATCCACACGACCACAACCCTGAAGAAATAAAGTATCTCCAGCAACCAGAGAGTTTCCTATGCGAAAACACTGAGAACCTGGGGTATGGCCAGGGGTATGCAAAAAAGTGATATCAATCGATCCGATTTTTAGAACTTCTTCACTCTCGGTAAGGCGGAGATCTAAATCCGAAAGACCTGTTACTTGTTTTAATCCTTCAGCTTCATATTTATTTACATAGACTGGCGAAGGACTTTTCCCCATTAAATCGGCCAGCCCACTAATATTCATTCCAAAAATACTACCACCAACATGATCCGGATGGTAATGCGTAACCAATGAACCTTTCAACATCATCTCTTCTTTTTCAATAATGTTAAGTATCCCATCAATATCCCAAGCAGGATCAATAATCACACATTCACGCGTATTTTTATCTCCAATTATATAAATGAAGTTTGCCATTTGCTGAGCAGAAGCATCTGACTTCCCAATATCCACCCCTGACAGTAATTGTTTAAAAAATAATGGACTCTCATCGGACACAAGTTATCTCCCTTCACCGCATAGGTTTTTTTAGCTCGTTTATTTTTTCTACTCAATCAATTTGATAATAATAAATTATTCTTTTTTTC
>JABHTG010000090.1 GCA_018697205.1 Nitrospina sp.
CATTTCTTTATTCGATGTCTTCTTTTGTTACCATGCGCCCCTATGAGTTCATACGAAATGGACCATTGCTACATAATCTTAAAGTACGAATTATAGGGATAGGAGGAGGATTCGAATATGGAGCCGCAGGCCACACACATTATGGGGTAGAGGATCTCGGAATCATGCGAATACAACCGGGAATGACGGTAGTGGTGCCCGCCGATTTCAATCAGGCCAGGTCAGCTTTACTGGAAACCTTTGACTTGCCCGGTCCCATTTATTATCGAATAGGTAAGGATGATAAGACAACCGTTTTGGGTTTGGAAGGGCGTTTTCAATTTGGGAAACCAGATACTCTGAGAGAGGGGAAAGACATTGTTCTTCTGGCTATGGGTCCCGTTGTCAACGTTTGTTTGGAAGCCGCCGAATCTCTTGCAAAGCAAGGGATGGAGTGTTCAGTTGTTCTGATATCTACGCTTAACCCTCTTCCAAGCGATTCCCTAGTTCCAGTTTTGAAGCCGTTTAAGAAGGTATTGACTGTTGAAACCCACTATGTCACTGGGGCTTTGGGCTCTCTTGTGGCGGAAGTCATTGCCGAAAATAATCTTTCATGCCACTTGAAAAGATTTGGGGTGAAAGAAGTCACGCGTGGGGCGGTAGGTAGTAGAGAATACATGAATCGTCAAAGCGGACTTTCAGCGGATATTATCGCGGAAGAAACAGCAAAATTTTTCATTAATTAAAATAATGAATGATTTACTCATCTCCATTGTTCTTCCTGTATACAATCAAGACGACCATATCTCGGATGTTTTAGAACGCTATATTGAGGCTCTCGAGGTTATTTCACACCCATATGAAATGATCGTTGTGGTCAATGGTTCTGCTGACAATTCTCTGTCAAAATGTCGGTCATTGGAGCAGGTTCACAAATCCCTTCGCGTTTTGGATAGCTTAGATAAAGGTTGGGGATTGTCTGTTAGAAAAGGTTTGGCGGAAGCAAAAGGGGATTTACTTTGTTATACCAATTCCGCACGGACTCATCCGGAAGAGTTGGTTAAACTGATAAAATACGGCATCAATAATCAGGATTCTGTCATCTTGGCTAATCGAAAGAATCGGCAGAGTAGTTTGCGGCAAATAGGATCAATCTTATATAATTTGGAAAGCCGCTACTTTTTTAATTTGTATACTTGGGATATCAACGGAACTCCCAAAATCTTCCCAAAAAATTTTGAAAAACTCCTTAAGCTAACGCGGGATGATGACTTGATTGACTTAGAGTTTAATATTATTTGTCATTCTGAAGGTTATCCTATATTGGAAGTTCCTACGTTTACTTCGGAGCGTTCGGGGGGGGAATCCACTACAAATTTTTTAACTGCATATAGAATGTACAGTAGGGTCTTCAAATTATGGCTAAAGCAAAAAAAGAAATAAATACTGGCGGTCGCAGCACTCTACCCATAAAAGAAGAATTATGGAGTCAGCACCAAGATGAATGGAGAGATCCCTGTCAAATAACAAGCCAGTGGAAAGAGGCGTCACAGATTGATCCTCGTTTGTTGCAATATAAGGTAACAGGAAAGTGGTGGGATGTGCTGGCCTCCAGCAAAATCACCCTTATGGTTACGCGGGAGTATGAGCACCTAGTTATGGCGATGACGATATTTGAAGGTAAGCCTATGATATCTTTTATGCCTATGCCTCACCCTTCTGGATTGGTGGTGGATCATAAAAGAGGTATTGTGCATATCGCGAGCACTCGCAATCCAAATCAAATATATGACTTAATGCCTACTAATGGCTTATTAATTCGGGGTGATATAAAAACGACTCCATTGCAAGGCCAGTATTTGATTCCAGTAAGATCACGTTTTTTCCCAGGCTGTCTGTATGTTCATGACTTGGGAATAATAGGCGGGCAATTATATGCCAACGCTGTGGGGCAAAATTTGGTTGTAAAGATAAAAGACTGTGGTCGGTTTGAGCCTGTCTGGTGGCCAAAATGCGTAGAAAACAAAAAGGGTATAATTACACACTTGAATCATCTCCAGCTTAATTCGATAGCTGGAGGTAAAAGCATAAATTCATCATTCTTCACAGCTTCTACGGATCAAATTACTAAAAGACGTCCTGGGCACAAGAATTTTCCGGTAGATAAACGTGGGGTGGTGTTTTCCGGGAAAACCGGCGTTGCAATTGCTCGTGGATTGACAAGACCCCATTCAGCTAGGATTCATAAAAAACAAATCTGGGTCGACAACAGTGGTTATGGCGAGTTGGGAATTGTAGAAGACGGGTGTTTTGCACCCATCTTAAAATTGCCGGGATGGACAAGAGGTCTATGTTTTCATAAGAACATCGCCTTTGTCGGAACTTCCAAGGTTATTCCCCGATTCAGAAATTACGCCCCAGGGTTGGAAGTTGATCAAAGTGTTTGCGGAATTCACGCCGTGGACACTAAAACTCATCGCGTTCTGGGAAGTATAACATGGCCATACGGAAACCAGATTTTTTCCGTAGACTGGACGAAGTCTGCGTTTTGTAAAGGTTTTCCCTTTTTAAATGAAAGAAAAGTGGAAAAAGAAAAATCGTTTTTTTATTCTTATAAAACCAGTTTGCAGTCTAAGGGTTGATGAGTGTTTTCAAAAGATTATGGCCTAAGTGAATTAGATTTTTACTCATTTAATTATAGGTGGAATGAATGAAAGAAGACTTTAAATTGTTGATGATTAGTGCAATGTATGAAAATGGTGGCAATGTTACGCATCGTTTCCTTGATGGTCATCCCGAAATGTACGTTTATCCTTTTGAATCTCAGTTGGGCTCAAGCTTGGTAAATGATTCGCTTTCCTCTACGTTTCCGTTGAAATATCGTTGGCCTGTGTTTGACATGGCAGCTACTCCCGAGATGGACTACAAGGCTATAATTGATGAAGAGGGCAAGGTCAGGGCTCGTACGTCAAATGTAAGTAAATTCAGACATATGCCTTTTGATTTTTCGGATGATGAGCGTGCTAAGCATTATATGAATTATGTCAATAAATTAGGCCGCTCAAGAGGAAATAATATTAATGCATTTTTCAGGGCCACTTTCGATTCTTGGAAAGATTATAATAAAACAGGGAAAAATTATTTTTACGTAGGCTACTCTCCTATTATTGTTGTAGATGCCGAAAAAATATTTTTCGATCTACCAGGCGCTCATGTGCTGCATGTTGTAAGAAACCCTTGGTCCGCTTATGCCGATACTAAAAAACGGCCTGTCCCTCTTTCTATTGAAAATTACACTCTCTGTTGGAATTTAAACCAGTACCATGCTCTTCTGTACAAGAAAAAATTTCCTGACCGTATGCATATTGTTAGATATGAAGACGTAGTGAGCGATCCGACTAAAACTCTTGGTGATATATGCCAATCATTGGGTCTTGAAATATCAGATTCCTTAAAGCGACCTACCTGGAATTCTGAACCTTTAGACGCAGTTTACCCTTGGGGAACAATTCGCAAAGCGTCACCGGAGGCAAACCTTGAGACAGCCCGTGAATTGTCTAAAGAAGAATATGAGATTATAGGTGAACGAACTTGGCAATATATCGATGTTTTTAATTTTGGATCATTTGCTAAATGAAACGAGTTCTGGTCTCAGGTGCATCGGGATTTGTAGGTTCAAACTTGGCAAGAAAGCTGTTGAAGGAAGGGTGTCAAGTAACTTGTTTGATTCGCCCTGATTCGCATCTCTGGAGAATTCAATCCATTCTTGGGGATGTACGTCTTGAGAAGGTCGACCTCAAGGATGCTGAGAGATTAAAGTTTCTTTTAAAGGAAATCAAACCGGATTGGGTTTTTCATTTGGCTGCTCATGGAGGTTATTCTTGGCAGACGGATTTAAATCAAATTATTGAATCCAACATTATTGGAACAGTAAATTTGCTGCAAGCGTCTTTAAGCTCGGGGTTTGAAGCGCTCATTAATACAGGGAGCTCTTCAGAATACGGTTATAAAAATTTTGCCCCTACTGAAAATGAATGCCCCGATCCTAACAGCGACTATGCATTTGCCAAAACCTCAGCAAGTTTATATTGTCGCTATATAGCAGAAAAACATAAACTAAACGTTTGCACATTAAGATTATATTCTGTCTATGGTCCCTTTGAAGATATTAATCGTCTCATTCCCACTCTAATACTACGTGGATTTAAAAATGAACTTCCCCGTTTAGTTGCCCCTGATATTGCCAGAGACTTTATTTTTATTGATGATGTGGTAAATGCTTATATTTTAGCTGCAAAAAACTCCATGATAGGTGGCTCTATATATAATGTTGGAACTGGTATTCAAACTACCCTTCGTGAAATTGTGGATATGGCTATTTCAGAATTAAATATATCTGAAAAACCAAATTGGGAGACCATGCCCAATAGAAAATGGGATACCAATTCTTGGGTTTCTAATAATAACTCTATCATGAAAGATCTCTCTTGGAAGCCTCAGTTTGATATTAGTCGAGGATTTAGAGAAACAATAGAATGGTTTAAAAACAATGGTGAAATTTTGAATTATGAAAAGTCTAATACTGAACATTGAATCTGCTCATAAATTTTTACCAACATGTTTTAGCATGAATATAGTTTGTTTATGGGAGTGTTGTGGTTAGAAAATCAAGCGTCTTCCAAGACTTCCTAAGGAGTTTGAGGACCAGTAATCCTTCGGAATGTCGTCGATTTAATTTTTATGTCTTTTGGTGGGGTCAATGGTTATCCGTAATAAAGAAATAAACAGAGGCATTCCTTGGTTATGGATTTTGGTTTTATTGTTCATTTACGGTTTTTTCCATTTTTTCAGGGCTCTTGAAAATGGTTGGATGCCTGTAGGTGACTCCTCAAATCATTTGAAGCTTTATGCCTATCAATATTCGGGGTTTGCTAGAGGTGAATATCCCATTTGGAATCCACTGGTAAAATCTGGCGAGCCAATATATTTTTTTCAATCTCTTTGGTTGGGAAATCCTGTTTCAAACTTGGTCATACTGTTTTCAATTCTTTTTAAAATTAATAATATCGTCCTATCTCATTCCTTATTCTTTTTTGTTTTAGTTGTTTTATATACGGTTGGGATTAGTCTTTTAGTTTCCGTTATAACCAGACATTCTTATGCGCCTGTAATTTCAACTATCTTTGCTTTGGGCTCATCCACAGTTTTTTTTCAAACTTATCAGGACTCCTTTTTATTTATTACCTATGCAATTCCATGGATTATTTTTAGCCTGATACAATATTTCAAGCAATACCAACTAAAGTATCTTTTCTTGCTAGGCCTATCTATTTGTGCAGCTTTGTACTCCTATGAAGTAATAATGGGTCTCGCCTTCATGATCTTTCTTTTTATTTCTGTAGGTATTTTTTACCTAAATAAAATTCCTTGGGAAAAATGGAACAAAATTCCATTTTGGCATTTAATGATTTTTGTTATTTTTTTAGTCTTGATAACTATCCCTCAACTTTTAGTTTTCAAAGAAATGAAAAGCGGAAACTTTGCACCTCCCTTAAACCGAATAGCTGAAACAAAACAGACTTCTGACATGAATGAGCTTACTTACAAGCAAAAATCTCTCAGGCAAAGTGAGTTTTTTATTTTCTGTGAAAATTGTTGGACAACATCGTTCACAGGAAGTTTTTGGGGATCGTCCTATCTCATTCCTTATTCTTTAAGGTGGACTAACCTGAAGCATTTTATAGGGCCTATGGCTGCTCCGCTACTATTAGTAGCATTATTTTCTAAAAAACGAGAAGTTTGGTGTATAAGTTTTGCTTTGCTACTACTTTCTCTTTTTGCAGGAGATATATTTCCAGTAAACCTAATTTATAGTCTCCCAATTTTTGATTATATTAGGAATGCTTATTTTATGAACCAATTTATGATGGTCGGATTGATTGTTCTTGCAAGTATTGGTTTTGATATATTTATCACAAACCGATCAGCTTTTAACAGAAAGATAATTCAGGTTGGTGCAGGTTTCTTGATTTTTGTCTGTGTTTCATTTTTTTGCGTTTCATTTTATGAATTTCTTCCAATAAATAATTACAACCATTCTGTTTTAATCGCAACTATAATCACTATGACATTCCTTTCAATGCTGACCTATTTTGGAAAGCATATTTCAGAAGATCAATTGACTACATGTTTTTTAATAATTGCTATAATCTCGAGTTATTCGATTAACTATCTCATACAACATAATTTTCCAATTCTATCGGGAGGTATTTATGACAAATCCGAGCTATGGAAATACAGAAACCGAATGAACCATTCACTGCACTTTGCAAAAAATAGGCCAAAGGAAATTGAAAAATGGGTAAGCGACCAGGAGGTAAAATTAAGCACAACTTACGGTGGAGATGAGTACTATTCTCTGGCGACATTAAAAGATAATTCATTTAAGACAATCGGCGGTGGATCCGGGCTTCCTTCTTTCCCTCAGTTGAAAGAATATGTTTTTTTTCAATCTGTTCCAGGCCACGAAATATTGTTTCAGAAAAAGTTTTTTTATTTTAATAAAGCTCTGATATCTACCAATCCTTTGGATTTGAACAAATTGAAAAAGAATACCCGGCTACTTCAATCCATGATTGACAACGGAATTGGCATGGTTAATGATTCGCTAGATTTACAGTCGACCACGAACCTTGGAGATTTTAAATTATTTGATTTGGATAAGAATTCAAATATTTCTTCTGCCAATTCCTTCAGTGTAAGTGTATTGGATTACAATGCGAATAGCACGCAATTCAAGGTTACTACTAATACTGGTGGTTTATTTGTCTATACAGATTTATGGCATAAAGATTGGAATGTTGAAATCAATGGGGATCCGATGCCTTTAAGAAAAATTTTCCACACCTTTAAAGGCGTGGAGTTACAGCCGGGTATAAATGAAGTTCGGTTTATTTTTAAAAATAAAATTGGTTATTCTTTAATAATAATGAACTTAATTTTTGCATTTTTTTTAATTACTTTGCTCTTAAGAATTTTGTTGGAGAAGGAGGATTCATGTGTGATGCGCAACAGTTATTAAAGTTTTCTTTTGGAAGAATACCTCATGAAGATTGTGACCTGCCCCATTAAGTTGTACCACTTTTTAAGTTAGTATTTCCACTTTTGGTTTAATCGTTACAGGAGCTTGAGGTTGATAATTCAATGAACTATGTGGTCTGAACTGATTGTATTCATTCCTCCACTGTTCAATCAGAACTTTAGCTTC
>JABHTG010000116.1 GCA_018697205.1 Nitrospina sp.
GAATATTATGCTTAGATGGCGTGTTGCCTAAAACTTCTCCAGCGGAAAGCAAAAACATTTCTCCAGTTAAAAAATTTGCTGCACTCACGCTAATTGGGTTTAGTTCCCCTTCTGACACAAGCCAAAACTGAGTGGGAACGGTAAAAAAACGTGCCACTGGAGACTGCCGAACCGGGCTCAGAGGACCACCTTCGGCAGCAGTCACTCGGTTAGAATTCCAAATAGCAGACAACTCAACATGATGACCCCTAACTCTAAAAGGAATCGAAATATCCTTTTTCGATAAGCGTCCATTTCCATCCGCATCCCATGCCAACGATTTTGGAATCTTATTACTACCTTGAGAAAATTTTAGAGTCACACGATTCAAGGGAACCTCTCCGGATACAATTAATCCAACTTTTCCTTCTGCATTAATCCACTTTGACCGAGGTGGTGCATTCAACTTCTTCCAAAGTGCTTCCTGAAGCCATTGCAAGCTTTTGATAAGTTGTTCCCACTCTGCTCTCATACCTGCCTTCTCAGTTAATCCGAGATTATATTTTAGATTGGCAGGATGACTCAGGTAGTCATTTGTATAAATTTTATCGTAACGAAAGTAATCGCGAGAAAAAGAAATTTCCATTTCTAAAAATTTACTCTCAAAATATTGAACCGCTTGAAGGAGAAATTTTTTATTTACAAACTCATAAAGTATTCGATATTTCTCAGCCACGAAGTCACTGGAACCATGATAAATGGATAAAAGTGGGTGTGTGTTTCCAGAATCTAAAGTTGGGTCCAACTTTTTACCACGATTGTAATAAGAAAGTGGTAGAAGGCTAAGGGTGTCATGAACAATTGGTCGAATGGATCCACTCCAAGAATCAATGATGAGCCGCGCATTTCCCATACCATTGTTATGCCAACTTTGAATCAACGTTTGGAAAGCTGAAAATCTAGCCCAATCTTCATACCTTGCAACACTCTTTAGGCTAAACAAAGCATCATCCAAGGTTTCAGCTTGGTGAATAAGGTTAAGGGCATACTCAAGATCAGAGAAGTCAGTTTCTTGGAGTTCGTTGTAGCTACTGACTTTTGACCATAGCCCAGGGTTATCAAAAAGCATACTGCTAATTAGTATTTGCCGTTCCCGATTTACCTGCTCCCCTTTGTATATATTTACCGGCATCAATTTGTTATTACGAAGAAAGTTTTCATCGATATGCTCCGTCTCATGATAAATACCCTGCGGCTTGTCATTGACGAACAATTCAACTAGGGTCATTCGGGGAGCAAGCACCCCTGTTAAACCTGCAATATAATGAGGAACAAAATTGAGAAATTGATTCTCCTCTTGAGGGACTGTGAAATTAAAAACTCGAGTATTGCCAATAAGTGAATTTTTGGGTAATTTTACCCGCCAGGATTTCTTGCGAAAAGCCCAGTTCGTTGGATTATCTCCCCTGTGCCGCACCTTGATCCTCCCTAACTCACCATTTGGATATATCATAAGTGCGCGTTGCCATTGCCTGATGCTGGCAGGCATATTCTCCATGAGAACATTTTGTGCTTTTTGAGAAATATAAAGCCGTCTTTCTGGTAAACCCTTTTTTCGAGAGGCCATGAGAGGGCGATAAATTCCATCAAAAATATTTTTAATTTTCAAGTCTAACAAGTTGACTTTATAAATGCTTTGTTGAAAAAGTATTGTGTAAGATCCACGCCATTCTTTGTATAGAGTATCAGCACCCATAAAAAATAACGCTAACATTAAGGTCGTTACGACAATATAAATATAATTTTTTCTTAAAATCATTTAGAGAACCCTATTCTTTACATAGGGAAGTTTTTGCCACAGCTAAGCGCTTAAATGAAAGTGTTAATTCAATACGATCTGCACTCCCAAATCCTTCTTTCGGTGGGAGGATGAAAATGATTTCCCCATCTTTCGAAACGGTCAATATCTGCCCACTTTCAAGATGGAATCCACCCCAACTAGCCATAGAAAGATCTTTCTCAAAAGCCAGCTTTCTTTGTCCATTACTATAGGTTTGTATTTTTTTCAAACCCACATAAATACCCGGAACAATCCCAAGGTGTAGTTTCAAGTTTTCAATTGTAATATTCTGACCAAAGGGAAAGTCATAGGTTATGTTTTCTGCCAACCGTAAACCACGATTCCAAGAAAATTCTCTTTTTCCTGACTGACTAACAATCTCAAGGGCCAACATTCGCAAACCAATCGATGGTTGGTGTGGAGTTTGTGCAGGATGGTAATCCAAAGGAACGAGTCCACCAAAATGGGATTTTTTATAACTATCGCACCACTCTTTGACTTTCCCAGGAAGTCTATTTTTTAGTGCTAGATGAATCGCTATGCGAAACGGTTCAGCATCGGCTGATGAAAGCTTAATTGCTTCCTTAAGTTGTTCGAAGGCTTCTAAAGAACCCATACTTGCTAGTGTACGAGCTAACCAAAGCCTCGCAGGGTATAGGTTAGGGTGAGAACGAACTACTTTTTCTAAAAAAGGTTGAAGTACCGCAAATTCTTCTGGAAACCGAGCTCGCGTTAAAACATATTCAATATTTTGAATGAGCCCAGGCAAAAGTCTATTTCTTGGTGGAGCAAACCAGTTAACAAGTCTCAACTCACGCTCAAGCCATGGTACGGCTTTGCCAAATTGCCTTGGAGGCACATACTGTTTAAGTATGAAGTTTGTAGCATATCCAGGCAAATCGAGAGTGAACAAAAACACCGAATGCCGTAGCTTGGGAACCGTTAAAAACAATAGCACGATCAAAACTATCGGCAACATTAACGTCATTAAAACAGTCAAAATAGTTCCAGCAAAACGTTTTTTCTTTTCAGCAGAGATAGAGGACATTTATATTGGATAGCATCTAGGGTAAAAACATCAAGGACAATATGACCGAAAAAATCAGACCACTAAAAAAGATGAATCATATCAAACTAGACCTCCATTTGAAATTATTTTACCTTGATGATAAAAGTTAAATCTAGATAGATTGAAACAAGATTTTTTTCAGACCAAAAGTTAATACGTTTTTTTATTCTAGGCAAAGGGAGATCTTAGGATTTTTTGTATATTGTGACATCGAGAAAGTATAGTGATTTTTCCAACCATAGATTCTCCGTATAAATCGAATAATTTATCGCGAAATTTTTTTGAGGATTTGGAATAACCAAAAACTGTTGTGGTTGGATATTTAAATTTACCGATTGGTTCATTTGTCTTGTTTTCTAACCACCGTTTAACATCAAACTCTCCCTTATAAACGTAGCGATTCTTGGAAACCTCAGAGCTTAAAAACCCCTCCATCTTACATCGGACATATTCTTTAATACATTTCAGCATTATCTCATAATCAGGGTTCCCCTTTTGTTTTGATTTTAGAATAAGGGTCTTGACGCAAAAATTCACAAAATTCGTTAAGTCATCAAGATGGTTCCCTGTTGCCATTGCTTTATGTTTAAAGGTTACATTGCACCCTATTTGCCCTTCTATCAGCTTTTTATAGTTTTCAGGTTTTGAGTAAAATTCAAATAAAGCTTCTTCCGTATCCATCATTTCAGATGCCGTGTCCCTTAAAAAACTTTCTCTTAAGTCATTAAGGTTTTTTGAAGCGTGCTTCTGGAATTTATTTTTAATAACTTCCATATAGTCATATCCGGAGAACCCCATTGATAAGACAAATTGTATAAATTCGTCAAACAACTGGTTATAAAAAATCTCCATATAAAGAGTAAAACATCTTATTTCTAAGTAATCATTGAAACTCATGTATTTGGTTGCAGAAGGAACCATCTCCGTTTCAAACACATACTCTCCGTCGTACTCACCAGAATCTTTTGGAATTAACCGATATTTTTTTTCATACCCATGTTCTTCGATGAATTCTTTTTTCCGATAAGGCGTTCCGTAATTCATTTGAAGGGTGTATGTAATAACTCGCATATTCCCAATATTGATAATTTTGCGAATTCCCTCGAAGTAGCTTTCTAATGTCTCGTGAGGAAGTGGAATTATCAATTCACAGTTTGGTTGAATACCCTTTTTAAAACTATCTTTTGATTGCTGCGTATATTGGACTATTTTCATATTGCCCCGTCCTATGGCCTCCAAAGTTTTTTGATTCAGGCTTTGCATGGCCATAGACTGTGTCATTAAATTCTTTAAACTAGAAATAGCATCAGTAACTCGTTCAACTCTGTTTTTCCCTGTAAACATCACAACAAAACGAGGCCATCCAAAAAAAATGTTCTTCTCAGAAATAAACTGAGCAACATCTTTGTCGCGAGGGTACATCCCAAAATTATCATCCGCTATAGTCAAAATTCCAGAGCACTTTCCAATCTCTTCTTCCATCGTCTTAATTTTTTTAGCGATATAATCTAGCTCCGCAAATACAGTCTGATCTGAAAACCTTCTAATTTTATTATAATAACTAACCCCACTATTGCAAAAATCACATGTAAAGGGGCAACCCCTGACAGTTTGAAGAACTGGAGAGAGTTCACCATCGAAGAATCCATCTAATATTCCATTAAGATATGGAGAAGGGATTTCATCTAAATCTTGAATCCGAGAAATATCCGAACCTGTTACCAGTTTTGAGATAGGATGATTTTTAGTCAGAAAGACACATCCCGGGATAGCTTCTGATAAGACTCCTGGTCGTCCTGACACAAAAAATCTTTTTATTATTTCTGAGAAAGCAATTTCCCCTTCAAGTTTAACAAAAATATCTGTATTTGGACGTCGACATAAAAAGTTTATCTGCTCTTTCGGGTCGTCTGAAGGAAAGTGGGGCCCCCCTTGCACAGTAAGAATATCTGGATATAGTTTTTTTGATTTTTTACAGGCCCATTCTGACAAATTGCTATTCCAACTATAGCTTGTGCATGCCAAGATATCAGGTTGCTCACTCTTCAAAGCATTCAAGAGTTTTTCTGGGTATTTAAATAACTTTATCTCAATGGAACTACCGTGAATCTTTTTAGCATACGAAGCAATTAGCCCTATTCCCAAAGGCATATTTTCCGTAGCAATACCCATTCCAGTATGAGTTAAATCGGCTAAAAATATCTTTACTTTGTTCATAAGCTTTTCTTTATTGTGCTAACCAAAACCCACCTAATCATTAAAGAAGCCAAAATCCTATAATTTGATTTTCAAATTCCAAGGCTAGCGCAAAACATTCTACCCGTTTATCGAAAAGTCGACATTTTTGACCCAACTTTCTAGATACAACTCTGCATAAAACTCTAATCAATTTTTTGAAGGAAAGCCCTTATCGAGCCCTCTACAAAAAAGCATGCGGTATAATTTTTGAATAGGGGATATTTTTTTTAAGCTAGGACCAAATTTTTCTTTGAGTTTACGGAGTTGGATAAGACGATACAGCCCATAAAGCAACTCGGCCTTTAGTAATTTTAGAATTTGATCTTTATAAACCTCTTTATCCATCAAGGCAGCCCTATTAAATGCTACATCAGAAGATCCATTTTTTTCAAATAAGACTACTAAATTCATCTGATGCATCATATAAGTACTTTTTATCAAGGAAAACCCAAGGCCATTAAGTAAGTTTACAAAAGAACGTTTAGAAAATAAATAATTGTGGCACAACTTAAACTCCATTCTTGCATCGGAATAATTATAAAGAGTGTGAAGATTACCTCCGTCAGGGATAGAAAGTAACAGCCTACCATTGCTACTGAGTAATTTAGACAAACTTATTAACTCATTTTTAATATCTAAAAAATGCTCGAGGGAATGGTCACAAATAATTAAGTCAAATTCACTTTCAAAATCGATTTCCTTATAGTCACCACAAAATGCCTTTAGCCCTTGGTTCTTAGCATACTCAATACTAGATGGCTCAAAGTCAACTAAAGTGCAAGTATTATTGTTTTGAAAAAATGGATAGAGGCGTCCCCCTGAAC
>JABHTG010000031.1 GCA_018697205.1 Nitrospina sp.
ATCAGAGCCAAGATTAAAAGAAATTCCAGAGCTAGAGGAATCCAACGATGATCATCAATAATGAGGATGAAAAGTGGAACAATTAATAATGCAGAAATCATTCCAATATAATTAGAGAGTTGGATCATTCGATCTCTGAAGCCGATTTTTCCGCCCCACAATCCTGCCAGCACTGCGGGCAGGGTGTATATGAAAAACGTCCATTTGACCATCAGCCCTACGGCGTATATGAAACTGAATAGTATGGAATAATTTTTGTTCTCAAAATTTTCTGATTTCAGAAAAAGATAATAGGCGAGGGTGGTGATCGCCGTTAGCATGACGGTGATAATATATTCGCGCGACATGCTCACAATTATCGGATAGCAGGAGACCAGAAACGCCGCTAGTAATCCAGCATTTCTTGTATATAAGATTTTTCCAATTCCATAAACGGACAACACCAAAATTACCATATAAAAAGAATTTCCGATGACTCCGGTATCCAAAGTAAAACCAAAAATCAAAGATAGAGGAATTAATGATAAATGGTAAAAGGGTGGGTAGAAGGGTTCCACATTTAACATATCCTGCCACCAATCCTCAGAGCCAGAACTCATAGCTTCCCAATAATTAAATGTCCTGAATAGGTGTAGCCCCTGATCATAGGAAGGTGGGCGGATATCGAGCAGTATCCATATCAAATTACCACCAAATATCCATAGAATTATGACCAGTAAAAATAAATGATGGGAACCGATTCTGGGTTTTGCCAGCCCGGAAATATTTTCTTGGAATAGTTTTTTTTGGTCTGAATCAAACAATAAATGTCTCCTGCTAAATAACTTTTTAGCGTCCGGATAATCCAAAGCTAAAAATTAAAAGGAAGAACTGCTATAAAACGGAATTTAACACATTCTTAAGAAGAAACACAGGAATGAAAGAGTTGTTTAATTTAGTGCCAAGATAGAGGAAAAGGGAACTCAGGCCAAACGCGGGCATTAATAAAAATAACCAGCATGGCAATCAAATCTACCCCAATAAACAATTTGAATATTAAAACAAGTTTTTTAGATTCTGAATAAGACAAAGTATTATTTTTTAAATTTTGCTGATATGGTAATTAATCTGAAATATTAGAGGCTAGCAAAAAAGTTAAGTGGCTAGCACAAAATTGCAAGCTATCAGCCGAAGGGGGAGGGGCTAGCAAAGTTTATTGAGTCGAGATAAGTGTAAAATATTTTAAGCCCTCTGCGGAATACTATAATGGTTAAAATTATTTCTGGTTAAATGCTAAATATGTGATAATATTTTATCTTTTTTATGCAAATCGGTTTTTGTATCGTAATTTTGAATGGTTAAGAAACTGGTTTTGTCATGCTTTGATTTCTGGAGTGTGCAGGAAAACTCATCTAAATTAACCCGCATTTTACCAGCTTTGTGCCTGCATTTTCACCACAGCCCAATTCAATGATTCTTCGATTTGCTAGTTTGGATAAAATTATTGCCTTCAGCCTGATGAGCTTTGTCTGCTTCTCTTTTTTTTCCATCAGTTTGACGCAGATTTCTTGCGGAATTGGTGGACTGGCATGGATGGCAAAATGTTATTTGACTCGATCATGGGGAGAGCAGGTCTTCCCTTTAAAAATCCCATTTTTTCTTTTTGTTTTGGCCTGCCTTGTGGCCGTTATTGGAGCGGTGGATTTTTCAGGAAGTTATAAATCGCTCAAACGTCTGTTGGAAATTCTGATATTTTTTTGGGTTATTAATTGCATTGAAAGCGAAGAGCAGAGAGAGAAACTTTCTCTATTGTTAATCGTTTCCGCTACCCTTTCCACCCTAACGGCCTTTTACACCTCTTGGGAAACGGGTATCACCATCGGGGCGAGGGCTTAAGGCACTATGAGTGTCTATATGACCTATGCCGGCCTTTTGATGTTGGCTCTTATGATTGCGTCTGGGAAACTGATTTTTGCCCCAAAAGAAAACAAGTGGCTCTATTTTGCTTGTATTTTGTTGGCATTTTGTCTTTTGTTGACCTTCACAAGGCAAGCCTGGCTGGGAGTATTTACGGGACTTATTTTTTTGGTATGGTTCCGAAAAAAGAGTTTGCTCTGGTTCATGCCTGCGATATTGGGAATCATTTTTTTGATTTCGCCAGATCAGATCAAGCAAAGAATAGATTCTCTGACAAACTTGAAGGACAGAAATCTACAAATTCGTCTGATGCTCTGGCAAGGAGGGTGGATGATTTTTAAGGATTATCCTTTGACGGGATGCGGATTTAAATGTGTTGATGCTGTGCACCAGGATTACCCCGATCCAGGTGCCCATTCAGAAAGATTGCGTGGCTATTTTAAGCGTTTACGGGGACTACATAATAACTTTGTCCAACTGGCTGTTGATACCGGACTGTTTGGATTGGTGTCCTGGATATCCATCTGGGTCGTCTATTTCATGACTCTGTATAGACGGTTAGTTTCCGCGCCAGACAATTTCGCTTACAGAAGATACGCCATGGGGAGTGCCGCCGCTGTTGTCGGATTTTTAGTTGCGGGATTATTTGAAACCAACTTCTATGATGCCGAAGTAAGTATGTTGCTCTATTTTATAATGGCTTTGCCTCTATCTCAGCTCTCTAACGAGGGAGGTAGATCGCAATAGCTTCTTACGCTGTAAACCCTACCTTAGTTCAATGAGTTATTGTTCATTCAATCTTACAGCATGTTGATCACCTCATAATTGGGGTAGTGTGAGGAACCTAAAGGTGTAAAGTTTTAGTTGTGAAAAAGATTCTTGTAATCAGCACGACTGGCATGGGTGATTGCCTATGGGGCACTCCTGGTATTCGAGCTTTGAAGAAAACATTTCCTAAATTAGAAATTGACTTGCTGGTGACTTCGTTTTGGAGGTCATTATTCGAAGGAAATCCTTATCTAAATGAAGTTATAGAATACCATAGCGAATGGTATCGCCAGCCGATTTTAGGAATTAAATTAATTAATAAACAATATGATTTGATTTTTATTTTTCATGCAAATAAAAACTTAAAGAGGATGCTTCCTTGGTTTCGATCTACACCGATTTGGTGTCATCAAAATCATCTCTGGGTGCCAGAATCTAATAGGGTAAAAATTGAGAGTGATATTCATGGGATTCAGAGAAGATTGGTAATGCTGGAAAAATTTGGTGTTAGACCGGATGGGAGCCACATGGACATATTTTTTGATCCTAACACGTTGAAAAAAGTAGATCGTATTTTACAGGCTCCAGGGTTCAACTCAAGAGATTTTGTTTATCTCAATTTAGGTGCTGCATTAGAAAGCAGGCGGTGGATGATTGATCGGTTTATAGAACTTTCGCAACGAATTCTCAAGGCAACTTCTTGGAGTATAGTTTTAGGGGGAGGGCCTCAAGAAAAGAAACGTGCTTTGGATATATATAATTATTTAAATAACCCTCGAGTAATAGAGGTTTGCAGCCAACCTATTAGGGCCAATGCCAATATAATCACCAGGGCAAAACTCATGGTAACATCTGATACAGGTCCAATGCATGTGGGGTTTGCAAAAAAAACCCCTACAGTTGGGCTTTTCGGGACAATTTCTCGCAATTCGGGGCCTTGCAATATTCCAGATCATTTATTTCGTATTATCAAGGTTGATCCGGCCAAAGAAGAAGCCAAAGACCCAAATGTAAATAAATACAATTTTGAAGGTATAACTGTTAATATTGTATGGAAACAAGTTAAAGAAATAATTAAAGAAAATTCCAGTCCCCTTTAAAAATCCTCAATAAAAAGTTCACTAAAATTAAAAAGTAAAAGTCCAACTTTTGGCCTAATGAGCTCCTAAAAATTTTAACTTTAAGACTCAAAAAAAATGCAAGATTCCTCTAAAGTTGTAGTTTTAGAAATTTTGGGAGAACTTTCTCCTAATTGTTTGCTGGATGCCCCTTGTGGTTCAGG
>JABHTG010000084.1 GCA_018697205.1 Nitrospina sp.
ATTATTTTTTGTATTATCGTGCGCAAAAAAAGCTGTCCTGTGGGTTCCGATATTGCCAATAAAAAGCATATTCTCTCCACCTTCTACTGAACCTTCCTTTAAAATTCTATAGACTGAAAAAGTGAAACGATAAAGTTGATTTTGTTTGAAAAAATTTTTATACCGTCTAATAGGTTCTTTATAGAGTTTTTTAATTTTTTTAAAGTCGGTTTTGCTGGTAGTGGCTTTGCTTGCTCCAAGAAAATCATTCGATTTAGTTGTGCAAGCAAAGTCATTCAGTTCAGTTAAAAACATAAGCGTCTTGAATGAAGTGCCATGCAAGGATTTAAACTGTTTAATATAATTAACATAATCTGGAATATTTGCTCCTGGAACGGCTAAATTATAGACGTTAACATTAAATTCATTTTTTAAGTAAGCGCTTAAAATACTTTCTTGACTGGTGCCAGCGCCAGCTATCATTGAATCTCCCACGAGAATAAATTTTTCACCGTTATAATTTGAATCGTTTCTAAACCCTAGTGAGTCTGTTTGCACGAATACCTTCCTGGGACGAAGGTCAAAAACTTCTTCCTTCTTTGACCAAGGTTTGAGTTGTCCATAGGGCAATTGGACTCGCAAGCTCTGATTCGGTTTGTATATATTCAATCCATTTTCGTTTATAGATTTTAGTTTGTCCCATGGTGGCCAATATGTGATTTGTGGAAAACCATATGAAATAATAAAAAAATAATAGCTGACCTTAAAAAAGAAGCAACTACTCTTAAACTAAAATTAGATAAAATTAATTTAGCTCAGATCAAGAAAACAACAACCCTCAATCGAAGTAATCAAACGGATCAACTTACCTCAACAAACAAGCTTAATTTGCTAAGGCAAGAACGCGAAAAAGAACTCGCCAAACTCCGGTCTACTAATCAAACTCTTCGCCAAGAACTTGCCGAATTCAAAGCTAAAAAAATAAAAACTAATCAGGCAAAGACCTTCCTAAGTTCCAACAAAAAACCACAGGTGGCATCAAACTTAATAAAAAGCAAACAACAAAAAAAAGGAAGCAGTCAATTCTCACCTCAGGAGATTATCACCTCTAGTTTATTTACTTGGGCTAATGCATGGGAAAATAAAAACACCGGTCTTTACTTTTCTTTCTATTCAAGAAACTTTAAAGATCCAAAAAGGTCTTACTCTGCATGGAAAAACCATAGACAACGTTCTATTAATAGAGCATCAAATATTTCTATTTCAATTGCGAAAATTAAAATAGACAAACTTAAAAACAATACTATTAGAGTTACTTTTACTCAAAAATATAAATCTAACAAAACTTCAGATGTTGGCATAAAGCAGCTTTTATGGAAAAAAGAAAAAAGCAAATGGAAAATACTAAAGGAAACCTGGAGACCTCGATAATGTTGATATATATCTTATAAAATGATAGAATTAATTTATTCAAAAAAAAGGATTGGGGAGGTCTATTTGTTATGAATAAAGGAATCTATTTTCTGGCCCTAGGTTTTAGTGTGCTATTATTGAATTCTTGCGCAGGTGTTGGAGCTATAGTAACAATTACTGCATTCGGTGCCGCGGGGTATGAAGAAGTTAGGAATCACAACCCAGACTTAAAATTAGAACCCATATCAGACTATTTAAAATTGCCAAATATAGACCTTCTTTCGGAATACACTTCTGATAAAACCAATATAAAAACTAGCAAAGATAAAAAAATAACGAAACTTGATAGAGCAGACTCAACGTTTGGTTTTGATTGTTCAAAGCTAAGTGGGGACTTAAATCGATCTAAATGTTTCAACGATTTCTCGAAAGCCTTAGCCCAAAAAGACAACAATGAACTAAATAACCCAAATATAAAACAAGAAAAGACAATAATCCACTCGAAAAAAGCTGACAAAACTTTCAAAAAACCTTCTTTAATCTTAGTTAAAAAAACTCCTCTAAAATTAGCAAGCGTACCAGTCAAACATATTGAAAGCTGGGCTAGTGCTTGGGAAAAACGAGATATCGATTCTTACATTTCTTTTTACTCTGAAGAGTTTAAAGGTTTAAAAAACCATCGTGGTGCATGGGAGGCATCAAGGCTAAAGGCGTTGAAAAAAAATAGCAACATATCTATAAAGTTAAGCAATATTCAAGTGGTACAAAAAGAGGGTGAGAGAGTAGAAGTCAACTTTATTCAAAAATACAAATCTGACAACTATGAGGACGTTGGAATAAAAGAGCTTCTTCTAGAGAAAAAAAAATCTGGCTGGAAAATCATTAAAGAAACATGGATGCCAGCAGATACTCAAAAAAATGACAAACAAACTGCGGATCGAAAAACTCAAATTAATAAGAATCTTGCAAATTGGCTTAAAGCCTGGACAAACCAGAATGTGTCTACCTATCTCTCTTTCTATTCGGACAGATTTAAGGCTTCCAATCGCACCCTTGCAAAATGGAAAAACTCTAGACGTTACGCGTTAACATCCAATAAAAATCTTACTATAAAGTTAAGTGATCTTCAGTTCTCAGAAAATAAAAATACAATTGAAGTAAATTTCATTCAGAAATATAGCTCTGACAAACACTCGGATGTTGGCATCAAAGAGTTGGTATGGAGTAAGTTTGGAAATAGCTGGAAAATTCTTAAAGAAACTTGGATCTCTAGTTAATTTTTTAGTAGAATATTTAAAAAAAAAAGACCTAAGAGATCTATGTCAACCTTGTAAATTTGACAAAATACAGATCAAAAAATTGGCAATCTTGATCGGGTATTAATTTACTAAAGTAACCGCTTCTTTTACATTCATTCATTTGATTGCCTATAGGATTCTTTTCGGTGCGCCCCCCATGATTGAGCCTCAATAAAGACCCTCTTTATTTCAGGAAACATTGTTTTAATTTTAGATTCTAAAAAAGATATAGTCTCTTCCACTTGCCCAGAAGATAAATTATCTTCAAAGTCCAAGCTTATATTAAGAAGAACATCCTGTGGGCCTAAATGAAGAGTGAGAACTTCATTAACATGGGTAATTCCTTTACTATTTTGAATAATTTGATTTATCCCTGCTACAACTTTATCGCTAGCACCCTCACCTGTAAGCAATCCTTTGCACTCAAATGCAAGAAATCCAGCTGTCACAGCTAATATAATAGAAATAAAAATGGATGCTAAAGCATCCAGAATAGGAAGGTTTAAATATTCACTCAAAATAAGAGCTACTAATGCTACGAAAAGTCCTAATAATGCAGCCGTATCCTCAAACATAATTGTAAAAAGAGCTGGATCTTTGCTAACATGAATAGCTTCCAACCATCCACAATCACCCTTTGATTTCTTAAATTCAGCAAAAGCAACCCAACAAGTCCAAGCTTCGATAATTATGGCTAGTCCTAAAACCGTGTAATTAATTATTGGTTTAGTTACGGGTTGAGAAGATGAAATCTTATGAATACCTTCATAAAAACATATACCAGCGCCGAGCCCAAAGATTAAAATTGAAACGACAAAACTCCAAAAATACATCTCCTTACCATATCCAAAAGGGTGGTATTTATCGGCTGGTTTTCGAGATCTTTTTAATCCATATAAAAGCAGTAATTGATTACCTGTATCGACTACAGAGTGAACTCCTTCACTAAACATAGCCGAACTACCGGTATATGTAGCAGCAATAAATTTTGAAATCGCAATAAGGCTATTACCTATAAGTGCTGCAATAATTGCTCTAGACGATGAAGGAGAAGACATAAAATGATAATATTGGATTGACTGAAATTAAGTTAATTTCGGGTTAGATAATTCAGGGAGTCTCTTTCAAAAAATTTTTCACAAAAAAAATAAGCAATAGTTATATATTAGGATAATAAAATTACAAAAAAAATACTTAAGAATAATACATTCTATCAATAACATTTTGATATAATAGAAAAAAATTTATAATAGCTAACAAGTTTTTTGTAATCGGAGATTCTCACATGTTACAGATTCGAGCAAGTCAAGTTTTTACCCACTCGATAGAAGACGCTGTCGCCGCCAAAAAAGCGCTAGATGCAGACGAACCATTTAACGAGGTGGTTCAAAAATATAGCACGTGCCCATCCAAGGCACAAGGGGGTGATCTAGGCTGGATGCCTGAAGAAGCCGCTTTGTCACTGATGGGCGAAAAAATCACCGAAGATGAAAGAAATAAAATTATTGGGCCCGTACATTCAGAATATGGATACCATATTCTGATGATCACTGAAGTAAAAATAGAAAACCCAGATAATCAGCAAATCAATTTAGCTGTTATTACTCCAGATGAATTACATAATAGACTTAGTGGTGGTGGATCTAATCCCATTCTTTTAGACTTAAGAGAAGGTTGGGAATGGGATATAGCTAAGATTGAAGGCTCGCAATTAATAACAAGAGAAAACAGCAAGTCTATTTTGTCGAACCTAAATAAAAACCAAGAGCTCATTCTTATAGATTGGAAGCAAGATAGAAGTCCAAGTTTTGTTAAATGGCTTCTTGGCCAAGGGTTTTCTTATGCTAAATGCCTAGAAGGTGGAATTGATGCATGGTCCGACAAAATTGATCCATCTTTAGCTCGCTACGAAATTGATGAAGATGATGGTTATAGATACGAAGATCTCTTTGATAGTGAATCAGAAGAAAACGACAACCATAAACACGATCATTAAAACATTAATCTAAAAACACATAAACTATCAGTCTCGATTTAGGGATTGCAAATCCCAAATATAAGATGCTCAATAGATCTGCTCTTTTAAAGATCGAAAACTTAAGTACAAGTTTTCACAAAAACGAGGGCTCCGTTCAAGTTGTACGTGGAGTTAACCTCCATCTAAATCATTCCGAAGTTTTGGCAATTGTGGGAGAGTCAGGCTGTGGTAAGACAGTTACCGCATTGAGTATTCTCAGATTAATTCCCATTCCCCCAGGGCGTTTTGATTCTGGAAAAATTAAATTCAACGATAAGGACTTATTAAGCCTTTCCAAAAAGGATATGCAAAAGGTCCGTGGGAATGATATTAGTATGATTTTTCAAGAACCAATGACATCGCTTAATCCAATTTTCACTGTAGGTGATCAGATATCGGAAGCCATCATCCAGCATCAACATAAAACCAAAACAGAGGCTAGAAAGGAAGCTATTAGCCTACTTAAGAAAGTATTGATTCCTTCCCCCGAAACCAGAATCGATCAATATCCACATGAATTATCAGGAGGCATGAAACAAAGAGTGATGATTGCAATAGCTATTGCATGCAGCCCAGCTTTGCTTATAGCCGATGAACCCACAACCGCATTAGACGTAACGATCCAAGCTCAAATACTCAGCCTACTTTCCTCTTTACGAAAAGAATCAGAAATGTCGATTCTATTGATAACTCATAACCTTGGCATCGTCGCCCAATTTGCTGATCGTATAGCTGTTATGTATTCAGGGAAGATAGTGGAGGAAGCCATTGTCGATTCTTTGTTTGAGAATCCCAGGCACCCTTATACTCGAGGTCTTCTTAACTCACTACCAAAAGATGGTAGTGAATCTAGGTTGGAATCTATCTCAGGTGCAGTACCTCACCCTGGCTACCTTCCTCATGGTTGTGCGTTTCACCCTAGATGCAAAGACGCTATGCCTCAGTGTCAGCAACAACCTCCAGTTACAAATATAAATAAAGAAAACACACATAAAGTCGCATGCTGGATATACGAGGAGAAATTAGCGGTGGATAAATGAAGGCACTAATCAAAATTCGCTCCCTAAAAAAATATTTTCAGGTTCATGATGGATTTTTATCTCAAAGTAAAAAGACTGTGAAAGCAGTAGATGATGTCTCTCTAGACATCAGACGCGGAGAAATCCTTGGATTAGTTGGTGAGTCAGGTTGTGGAAAAACAACACTCGGACGGATGTCAATAAATCTGATTACGCCAACTTCAGGAGAAGTCTTTTTTGATGGTGTAAATATCCTAAAGTTAAAAAACTCTACACTTAGTTCTTTGAGACCAAAACTACAGATAATTTTTCAAGACCCGTTCAGCTCTTTAAATCCACGCTTTACTGTAGAAAGGATCATTGGAGAAGGAATGATAGTGCACGGTTTGGCAACAAAATCAAACTTACGGTCAAAAGTCACAGAAATAATGCAAAAGGTAGGGCTGCCCAATTCATTTATGAATAGGTATCCACATGAATTTTCAGGAGGACAGCGGCAACGTATAGGCATCGCTAGAGCTCTGTCTCTAAATCCGCGTTATCTGGTGTGTGATGAACCTGTTTCTGCGCTAGATGTATCCATCCAAGCACAAATAATAAATTTACTACAAGAACTTCAGGAAAAGCAAAATCTTTCAATATTGTTCATATCACATGACTTGAACGTTGTGAAACACTTATCGAAAAGAACTGCAGTTATGTACTTGGGGCAAATTGTTGAAACTGCTCCAACAAAAATTTTAAACAAGAATGCTGCCCACCCTTACACAAGGGCATTGCTTGCAGCTAAACCATCTATCAACCCAAAAGTCAAAAATGATAATAATCCTTTGAAAGGCGATGTCCCCTCGCCTCTCAACCCTCCGGCAGGATGTCAATTTCACCCTCGCTGCCCTGAAGTAACGGAGCGCTGTAAAACTGAGAAGCCACTTACTACATTTATAGAAGAACAACATACGGTAAAATGTCATCTATATAGCTAATATATAAATTTATCGTTTAATTTCAATAGCTTATATATAATTTCTTTAAGAAAAATTTAAATTAGTAAAATCAAAATCTTACGCTATCCGTCTAAAAAATATTCAGAGTATGCTTCAAATTACAGTTCTTTGGTTATATTTTTGAATTTAAACTAATTAATAACTAAAAATGTACCGTTATTAATGCGAAACAACTACCTAATATTATGATGTTTAAAACTGTGTTTATTAATAAAAATCAAACTTGTTGAATTAATCTTGTTAATGTCGGAAAATTTGAATTCTGTAAATCATAATCCTGAAAAGCAGATAAAACTTGTAACAAATTTAGAAACTTAGGAGTTTCCCCATGGATTTAGGAACACTAATTGGAATTGTTGTAGGCAACGGTCTTATTCTATCTGCCATGCTTATGGGTGGGACTATGGATATGTTCATAGATGTTGCTGGTCTAATGATCGTATTTGGTGGTGCGGTTTCTGCTTGTCTAATGGCATTTCCGATGAAAGAAGTGATAGCAGCCTTCAAAGCAGCGATGTTCTGCATGACCGCAGATAAGATGGAACCTAATGCTATGGTTCAAACCATGGTTGATTTATGCACTGTGACCCGTAAAAGTGGACTGGTGGCCTTAAGTAAAATGAAGTTTGAAGAAGATTTTCTAAGAAAGGCTGCAAACTTAATCGCTGATGGTACGAAAGAAGATGTTATCAGGGATGCACTAACCATTGAGATTGATGCAATGAAAGCACGCCACGCGGTAATCCAGGATGTTTTTGCAAAGCTAGCTGCATACTGCCCGGCATTCGGAATGATTGGGACATTAATCGGTCTAGTCCAGATGCTAGCAAACCTATCAGATCCAGCAGCGGTTGGACCTGCTATGGCTGTTGCCCTTTTAACTACTATGTATGGAGCCATGTTTGCAAATATGCTATGGAACCCTATTGGAGCAAAACTAGCATCACGAACAGCTACCGAAGTAATGAACTTAGAAATTACGTTTGAGGGTGCATGTGCCATTCTAGCAGAAGGTAATCCAATGACAGTATACGAAAAACTTTCATCTTTTATTCCAGGAAGAGAAAGAAAGCCTCTAGAAAAGAAAAAGAAGTAAACAAAATACGCAAACATAAAAAGACATTAATTCATAGTAGGCCATTATTAAACAATTCATAGAAAACCACACAAACAACTGACCCCATGGCTGAAGCAGATCCAACCCAAGCTAAACTTAAGAAATACGAAAAAGCTGTAAAAAAACTCAAAGCAGCTAACGCTAAAGCAGAAAAAGAACTTACTGATCAAAAAAAGACCTTTGAATCAGCATTAGCCGAAAAAGCTTCTCTAGTAGAATCTCTTAAAGCAGCAGCGGGGTCATCAGGAGGAGAAGATGACGGATCTTCTGAAGAAGCGCAGCAAGAAATACTAGAAGATAGAGAAGCACAACTTGAAGAAGAACAAAAAAAAGTCATAAAGCTTGAAGAGAAAGCAGTGCTTCTAGAGGCCGCTACTAAAGACAAACTTGAAGCACAAAAAGTTAAAATTGAGGAAGAATGGAAGAAAAAATTCGAGGAAGCTCAATTAAACGCAGATGCACCTAAAGCAGAGAAAAAAAGCAGTGGTGAGGGAGAAGTCCCCGGTGATTACATTCCCGGTGGAGTTGAGCCTTGGATGGCGACTTTTGCAGATATGGTCACATTACTCATGGTTTTTTTCGTTCTTTTTTACTCAGTTGAAAAAGATAATACAGAAAAATTTAAATCTGCTATCGATATGATGGTAGAGGAAGATGGTCCGGAGGGATTGGGTAAAATAATGCAAGTTATGGATTCGACCAAAATAATGCAAAACATGAGAGAAATGAAGGCAGCGGCAAAAGCAGCTGCGGCTGCCGAGGATACTACTGTAGAAAAAAAAATAGTTCTTCGAGTGCCAGGACTCAATTTATTTAAAAAAGGTGGCGCAAAGCTTAGCCCAGAGGCACGGCCAGTTCTAGATGAAATTATCAAAATAATTAAAAAAAAGGGGGATCATAAGATTTTTATTCAAGGACACACGGACGATATCCCTATAAACACACCTAAATTCGAATCTAATTGGGAACTCTCTGCTGTAAGAGCAACTGCTGTTCTACGATATTTTTATGATAAAGGAATAGACCCTGAGATGCTTACAGCCACTGGCTACGCTGACACATTTCCATATGTGCCTAATGACACGAAAGAAGGTCGAGCCAAAAATAGAAGGATAGAATTTATACTAGAAAAAATGCCTGAAAAAGATGCTGCAAAAGCAAGGGAAGAAAAAGCCAAAAAGGACAAAATCAAAAAAGATAAAGCCTCTAAAGCTTAACAGTTAATGCGTATCTATATTTTTTTAGGCTATTTAATAAAATTTAATAGAACGAACTTAAAACAGGAAGGTTGAACTTGATAAAAAAAAAGAATAAGCTAAGCTAGTTTTATTTTATAATATTTTAGAATCATGGCTCAATGATTTCAAATTAGCACTAATTAAAATAAAGATGGTTAAGTCAAAATAGGAGGATTGATTTTGTTCTGGAAAAAAAAGAAAGAAGAAAAAAAAATGTTTGAAGTGCCTGAGGGAGACAGAGGTTCTTACCGCGTTTACCCTACCGATGATGCACCAATTTTGATTAAAGTTAAAGGGGGAAAAACATCAAAAGCTGTCGATATATGCGCAGGCGGAATTTCTTTTCCTAATGATAATTTTGATAAGGGTGCTACATACGACTGTAAAATTAAATTGAGCCGTGATGTTGAACCGTTTGCAGCTAAAGTCATCATCCATAAAATTGATGATAGTAACATTTGTCGTTGTTCAATTACTGAAACTACCGATGAAATGGATGACATGGTGCATCATTATGTTATGGAGAGGCAAAAAGAAGATATTAAATCGAAGAAAACAAAGTTTTAGCACTCTACTCATAAATAGAATTTTTTAACTTGCCATTTTACCAAATTAACTATTTATTAATTACTCCCTCCTAACAATCTAAAGATTGACCTGTCTATGACCAAGCAAGAGGTTATTTCTGGTGATTGGTCTCCCTTGGAAATTAAATTGCTGAACACGGTAGATGTTTTTCTTCATAAGCCAGCTATCATGAAAAAAGCTGAAGCTAAC
>JABHTG010000051.1 GCA_018697205.1 Nitrospina sp.
ATCGGCAATAAAAAAAAATTACATTAGTAAAAAGTGACCAAAAAATAAAAAAAATAACGATTCATTGAATAAAATCACTTAAAAGGCTTAAAAAAAAGGCTTTAAGGCCTCAGGGGGGGGGGATAAATTTGAAACTATTGAGATATGATTTAAAGTTTTAAGCGTTGAATCTATAACTCAACTAGAATTCTACTACCAACAATCACTCACAAAGAAGTATCTGGGATATTTAATCTTAAATAAAAATCAAAGCTCGCTAAAACGCGGGTATACCGCATCTTTTTCAGAAAGAATTGGATCTTTTATAGGCCAATCTATCGCCAAATCAGCATCGTTCCACAAGACACCGCGTTCATTTTTAGGAGAATAATAATCTGAACACTTATATAAAACTTCTGCCGATTCACTTAGCACGCAAAAACCGTGAGCAAATCCTGTAGGAATATACAATTGGAGGTGGTTTACTTCGGAAAGTGAAAGCCCCCACCACTTACCATAAGTTGGCGACTGTTTACGAATATCGACTGCAACATCAAAAATCTCCCCTCGAGTAACCCTTACTAATTTACCTTGACCTGGATTTACTTGATAGTGAAGCCCTCTTAACACTCCTTTCTTTGAAATAGAGTGATTATCCTGAATAAAGGGCGGGATTCCATGGTCATTATATCTGCTCTCAGAGTAAACCTCATAAAATGCCCCACGAGGATCTTCAAATATTTTAGGCTCTACAATGAGCAAACCATCAATCGGAGTTTTACTTACTTGCATTAAAAAATCACCTTTATAAGCTGTCGCATCAAACTTCGTTGTTGCTTTATACTTTAGTCTGCACTCAAATTCACAATTTTTTTTATAAAAAACGAATTTTTTTAATAAACATAAGAAGTTCAACTCTTTAAAATCACTTTCGCGTACCCACGACCAATACGTGCCTAAATAAATACCTCAAGGGAGGAATTACTCGAATCAAAAAAAGGTCAAGATTAAACGCCAAACGGGTCAACCAATTATCTGGCTTTTCAAAAAGGAATCCTGAAACCACTCCTAAAGGAACGGAAAACAACTCTTCATAATAATGACAGGTATCGAATCTTTTTCCCAACTCGACAAGTTCTTTAAACATAAGTGGTTTTTCGTCGTCTGTCCGAGCAAAAGGTGTCATCATTCTCACCAACTTTCCTACGGGATTAATACCTAGGGGTTCTGCAAACAAGATTCTTCCTCCCGGCTTTAGAACTCGGCAAATCTCATCTAATGCACGATTGTAATCTAAGTGGTGCAGAATGGCACAACCATAGACAAGGTCAAAAAAATTATCTTCAAACTCTAGACCATGCGCATCCATTAAATGAAAATGTGGTTTAACCTTAGAAAAAAGTGCTTCTCTTTTGCCATGGTTGATTTCTTCTTGAGAGATATTAATGCAGTGCAAGTTAGCTGGTTCGATATTATTATCGTCTATCCAAGCTTTCCATGATATGGAGCCCAACTCTAAAACATTTTTTCCTTGGGTATATTCCAGTTCATTACGAACGATTTGGTCCCTTCTCTTTAAAAATAAGGATGAGGTGTGCGCAAAGACCCGCATATAACCATCTCTTTGCAGCCCTTCATTAAATGCCTCTTGTTCTCTTTGGACTCTTGCAGAAAGTGGTCCTTCGGCCATAAGTACTGCCTCATAGAAAAACATAATAACGTAAAACCGGTGCTTACTTAGTGGAACTCTTCAAAAACATTAATATAAACTAAAATCAATATTATGGTAAATGAAGAACGCTTCGTTATAACATAAGTATTTAAAAAAATTTGTTATAAAAAAAACCTCTCAAAAAAATTATCTGATATCATTTATTCTTCTACGTTCCACCTTTAAGTATAATCTTTAAGCAGAAAGAAGGACATTTAATAAATATTGTTAATCTTTAACAAAGCATCTTAAAATATGAAAATTATCCCTGCAGTCGACATTAAAAAAGGACGTTGTGTACGCTTATCACAAGGAATGGCAGATCAAGAAACCGTGTATTCCGATGATCCAATTGCTATGGCTTGCCATTGGGATGAAGAAGGCGCTTCCCTAATACATATTGTAGATTTAGATGGTGCCTTTGAAGGGCAGCCAGCCAATTCCGAAATTGTAAAAAAAATAATATACAATAGTTCGGTTGATATTCAGGTCGGAGGTGGAATTAGAAATCTCAAGTCAATAGAACAATATGTTAATGCCGGCGCCTATAGGGTAATTTTAGGAACCATTGCTCATAAAGAACCAGAATTTGTTGCTAAAGCTTGTAAAGAATTCCCGGGGAAAGTTATTGTTGGGATTGATGCTCGTGACGGGAACGTTGCTATCAAAGGATGGGTTGAAGTTTCAGACCAGCGGGCAACTGACTTAGCAAAAAATCTTGAGTCCTGCGGTGTTTCAGGCTACATCTTTACTGATATTAGCCGTGACGGAATGCTTCAAGGTCCTAATTTGAAGAGTGTTAAGGAGTTTTCTGAAAGTACAAGCCTTCCAGTAATTGCATCTGGAGGAGTAGGTAAGCTTAAGGACATTGAAGATCTACTTGCTCTTGAACCAAACGGTATCGAAGGTATTATCACGGGGAAAGCCCTTTACGACAAAAATTTCACCTACGCCGAAACTCTAAAGTTACTAAATCCTTATGCTAGCTAAAAGAATTATTCCCTGTTTAGATGTTAAAGACGGCAGAGTAGTCAAAGGAATTAATTTTGTAAACTTACGTGATGCCGGTGACCCGGTTGAAGTTGCCGCAGCCTATGAAAAAGAAGGTGCGGACGAACTAACATTTCTTGACATTACTGCATCACACGAAAAAAGAAATATCATCCTGGATATTGTTGCACGGACTGCGGAAAAGGTTTTTATGCCTTTAACGGTAGGTGGTGGAGTAAGGGACCTGGATGACATACGAAATCTTCTAAACTCGGGAGCAGACAAGGTTGCCATCAATACTGCCGCAGTACATAACCCAGAATTTGTCCGTAATGCCGCTAAGAGATTTGGAAGTCAATGCATAGTTGTTGCTATTGATGCCAAACGGGTAGGTTCTACCTACAAGCCTAGTAAAACTAATCTGAATTGGCGGAAACTCCATCCTAAGCTTTTTCTTACCAAGAATACATTAGAACACTCCTTTGAGGTCTATACTCACGGAGGAAGAAATTCCACGGGTATAGATGTCTTGCAATGGGCAAAGCTTATGGAAGCCTACGGTGCAGGAGAAATTCTGCTTACAAGTATGGATTGTGATGGGACTAAAAATGGCTATGACCTAAAACTCAATCGAACTATATCCGAGTCATTAACAATCCCTCTAATAGCTTCCGGAGGCGCAGGAACACTAGAACACCTTTTTAAAGGCATTACGGAAGGTAAAGCAGACGCGGTTTTGGCCGCATCTATTTTTCACTTTAAGGAGTTTTCCATAGAGGAAACAAAAAAATTTTTAAAATTAAAAGGCATCCCAGTTCGAATATAAAACCTAAATCATAAAACACCGCAATTTTTAAATTCGAGGGTTTTAAACTTTGTATCCATTCTTGCCTCTACACCTATTGGAAAAGTAAGCATTTCTCGCCCATGCCCCGACGGAAAATTTGTTAAAACGGGAAATGAACTGCCAACAAAAACGTCTTTTAAAATTTCTTTAAAAGAACCACCTGTCTTACTATGAGGCAGACAGTTGACCATTTCTCCAAACACAATTCCACGTATTCCCTTAAACTTTCCAGCCTGCTTTAAATGCCAGAGCATCCCGTCAATTTTATAAAGTGGCTCATTGACATCCTCGAGAAAAAGAATTTTGTTGCGGGTTTTAACTTCCCATGGTGTCCCTAGAGAACGACATAGCAGCGTAAGGCATCCTCCTATAACCTTACCTTCTGCGATACCTGGTCGGAAAACAATTGCTCCTTTTGCAGTTAATAGTTTTCCTGATTTTTTTCCCGAAAGAATTTCACTAAACTGCCGTTTTGATTTTGTCATCGGATAGCGCCCGAAATTACCGGCTACCATCGGACCGTGAAAAGTAATCAGCGAACAATATTGGACAAGAAACAAAATGAGTAGAGTAATATCACTGGAACCCACAAAGACTTTTGGGTTCTCGCGAATTATTGAAGAGTCTAATCTTGAGAGAATACGATTAACGCCATAACCACCCCTCGCACAAAAAATTCCCTTAATATTAGAATCCTTAAAAAAGGCATGAAGGTCATTAGTCCTTTGCGCATCTGTTCCAGCTAAGTATCGATCTTTCGCGTGAATATGCTCCGCCAGCACTGGACAAAACCCCATTCGTCTAAGCACTTCCAATCCTTTTTCTAATATTTCTCGGTCAACTGGTCCCGCCAGTGCAACCACACCTACTTTATCTCCCTGATTTAATCTTTTAGGATATTTCATCTTTTTTTTTAGGATTTCAAAGGTGCCTGGAAACCAGTACAATGTATCTCTTTTAAAATAAACACAACCAATTATGATCGCTGCTGTAGTCCAAGCTAGAATGAATTCAACCCGCTGCCCGGGTAAATCGCTTTATCCTCTAGCCGGTATCCCACTAACCGAGCATATCATTAATCGAATCAAAGCGGTGACCGATTTTGACCATATTGTTCTGGCGATCCCCAACTCTTCAAATGAAATGCCTCTTGTAGAATTGGCACAACGGTTAAACATTATGACTGCCAGAGGATCTGAAGAAGATGTTCTTGAAAGATTTCTAATTGCTGCCGACCAAATAAAGGCTCAGCACATAGTTCGTATTTGTGGAGACAACCCATTATTCGACAGACAGCTGATGCGTTTGTTAATCCGCTCTCATTTGAAAGAAAACTCAGATTACACGATCACGTGCGATTCTATCCCTCTGGGAACAGGAACAGAAGTAGTTAAAGTTGAAGCATTAAAAAGGGTCGCTGACACGGCTACGGAGGTTAAATATAGGGAACATGTTACTACCTGGTTTCACGACAATCCCACTGCCATAACGCAATCCCGCGTACCAGCACCTATTTACCTAACAAACAAGCATCATCGGTTAACCATTGACACGAAGCTCGATCTAGCTCTAATGGAAAAAATTTTTAATGAGTTCTATACCTCTACCTCCCCTATCCCCAACCTTGAAAAAGTTATCCAATTTTTAGACACTCATCCTGATGTAGCTAAAATTAATGCTGCTATTCCACAAAAAAACTGGCGATCTTAGCCCAAATAAAAATTTTTCCCCTCTAAAGTTTTAAGTTTTTTTTCCGATAGGCTCATTAAGGTGGGATGCAACTTAGTTTGAGCAGCCTACCATTAAGATCTGATTCAAAGAAATTTTTAAAAAATTATTTCGAGTGGGCTCGAAGGAAACCACTAAAAAAATAACCTTCGGGGGCAACAAAGAATTAAAGAAGTACACATTTAAAGTTTTTAGGGAAAAAACTTTCCAACTCATGGTGGAGGATTAGGGAAATGCCAATTCGTATTTTCAACAATACAGCTTCGACAAATGCTCAGAGACTTCTAGGCATTAACAATGAACGACTAGCACTATCAGTAGAACGTATCTCATCAGGTATACGCATAAACAGAGGGGCTGATGATGCTGCTGGCCTCGCAATTTCTGAAGGACTGCGTTCTGATATACGAGCTTTAAGACAAGCTACAAGAAACGCAAACGACGGGATGTCCCTCATTAACGTTACAGAGGGTGCTCTCAATGAGCAGTCCAGTATCCTCATTCGTCTTCGTGAACTTGCCTCACAGGCCGCAACCGGAACAGTAGGATCCACAGAACGTGCGACAATTCAATTGGAGTTCTCTGCTCTTCGAGATGAACTTACACGTATTGCCCAAACGACTGAATTTAATGGAACAGGTTTAATAGATGGGACTCTCGCCTCTTCTGTAGCAACTACCAGCCATACTTTAATTCAAATCGGTATCGATAACACAGCAAATAGCCGACTTGATCTTAATGACGCTCTCGCACTAGATGCGGTTACAGCATCAACTCTGGGAATAGCCAGTCTCTCTGTTACCGCTGCCGCTGAAGCATTAACGGCACTTGCTGAAATCAATAGCGCCATCTCATCAGTAACAGCCGCACGAGGTAAAGTGGGTGCTGTGCAAAACAGACTACAACGTTCTGTTAGTGCTCTTAGTATCACTTCTGAAAACTTGCAGGCAGCAGAATCTGCTATTAGAGATGCAGATATTGCTGATGAAATCGCACAGTTGACCCGGAACCAGATTTTGGTACAAACATCGACAGCTATGGTAGGGCAGGCAAATCTAATTCCACAATCCGTACTCCAGTTACTCGCGTAACTACGGATAAAGGTCTTAAAGGATAAATTTTATAAAAACTATTGATAAAACTACATAAAAAAAGGATTTGAGCATTGAATGCTACAAAAGCAAGAATGCCGGTTGATGGAGAAAAAATAAACATCGCCAAAATAAGCTTCGTTAGTGATGGTATTTTAAATCTCACCATACCCAAGTCGTTTTGCCGTGATACTCGATCCTTAGTACAGGCAATGCAAAAAACCAGGAGAGGATCGTCTCTCCTAGAAACTATTGCAGAGGTGGTAGCTATTCAATCACAAATTCTCTCCCGCATGCGAGACCTCACAATGCAATCGTCTAATAGTATTGTTGATAATGCAGAACGAGAAAAAACCACTAGCTCATACTTTTTGGAGTTACAAGAGGAGTTAAACAAGACCCAGAATCTACTTATAAGCTCAGTAAAAACTTTAAATGTTACAATGGAGAACCTATCTGCAGCAAATTCAATCGCCCGCGAAGTAAATTTCACAGAAAAGGTTGCCTTCTTGACAAAAAATCAGGTTCATTCCATTACACATCTCTCCAAAAAAGAATAAACCAAGCACAACGCTTCAAGGTAAAAACAAAATAATAAAGTTTTATGGCCCTCTCATCGTCTATTCATAAAAATATTTCATACCACTAGAATTCTTTTTTTACTTACGTTTAGACAGAGTTCCCTTCCCCGTACCCAGAAAACAAAATAAACAAAATTAAAGTATCTTAATCTCATTCCGATAGAGCACATTAAGCATGGTTGTATTCGGTTGGAGCCGAGTAAACCTAGAAAAATAACTATACGGAGGTATTAAAGTTTAAGGCATGAGAACTGACTCTCATGCTTCAGGGTTAAAAGCTTGGAGGCTTGTTTTGGTAAGGATGCCGAAACAATAACCCGCTTAAATTAATTCATGGAGGATAACAATGCCAGTTCGAATCTTCAATAACATTCCCTCAGTTACTGCCCAGAGAATTCTGGGAGTAAACAACAATCGTTTAGCACTATCCGTAGAAAGGATTTCTTCAGGTATCCGAATCAATAGAGCTGCAGACGATGCTGCAGGCCTCGCTGTTTCAGAAGGATTACGCTCTGACATTCGTGCGCTAAGGCAAGCCGTCAGAAATGCGAGTGACGGAATTTCACTCATGAACGTCACCGAAGGTGCACTCAACGAGCAATCTGGAATTCTAATCCGACTTCGCGAACTAGCATCTCAGGCCGCAACAGGTACTGTCGGATCCACAGAACGCCAGACAATTCAATTAGAGTTCAGTGCTCTTCGATCTGAGCTAGATCGTATAACATCAACGACAGAATTTAACGGTACAAAACTGATTGATGGTACCCTTTCTTCTAGCGTAGCGGATGTTAACAGCCATATTCTGATTCAAATAGGTATTGATAGTACAGCAAACAGTCGACTTGATCTTAATAAAGAAGTTAATTTAGCCGCAATTAGTTCGACGGCCTTGGGTATCTCTGACCTTTCCGTTACTGCGGCAGCTCAGGCATTGACGGCACTAGATCAAATCAATACTGCTATCTCATCAATAACCGCCAGCCGGGGTAAGGTGGGAGCCGTACAAAACCGCCTAACCAAGTCAATTGCAAACCTATCTGTATCAGTTGAAAATCTTCAAGCAGCTGAATCATCTATCCGTGATGCAGATATCGCTGAAGAAGTTGCCGAGTTAACAAGAAATCAGATTCTTGTTCAAACGGCAACCGCTATGGTTGGACAAGCAAACTTGATTCCACAATCTGTACTCCAATTATTGGGATAAACGGAATAAGTTATTTTATTTCTAGCAAACCGTAACTAAATTGCGGAGGTAAAAAATGACGATACTGACTAATTTCGACTCCTTTGAAAAAAATTTTAGTGCTAAAAATATTACCAAGCTAAAGTCTTTTAAAATAGAGTCTAGAGAATTTAATCTCAGAAGCGTCTCAAATAAAGGGAATACCCAAAATGAAGCACAGGGAAGTGCTTCGAGGGAAATGAAGAGCGGTCATATTAATTCGCTCAGCAGAAAAGTTGACTACCATATAGAACAAGGTAGTAATGAGTTAGTTATAAAAATTAGAAATAGAGAAACGGGAGAGATTATCAGACAAATCCCTCAGGAAGAATTTCTTCGCCTGACAAATCGAATATCCGTTTTTAATAAAACCATACTAGATCAAACGGTGTGATTTTATAAAATAGCCTTATTTTTAATTTCGCCTTCAAGCAAAAAAGCGCTCTCTAGCTTTAGAGGGCGTTTTTTTATTTTTAAATTTAAAACCTTAAAAAAAAAGAACTTACCCCACCCATCCTTCTTTTCTTGACCTAAATAATAAAAATAAATAAAAAAAAGTATCAAGGAAAAATTTTTGTAGCCCGATAGGTTCGTTGAACTAAAAGGAAATACAAAAATTTCCTAAAGGTTTACGATTTACAACTGTTTCAGCAAGGACGCTGAGACAGAGTCAATTTAAATTCCTATTATCAAGGAGGATAAGGAAAATGGCTGTTAGAATTTTTAATAACATTCCCTCTCTCAATGCTCAACGCATATTGGGCATCAACAATGGTCGTCTAGCCCAATCGGTAGAAAGAATCTCATCTGGTATTCGTATCAACAGAGGATCGGATGACGCTGCAGGTCTTGCCATTTCTGAAGGTTTGCGTTCTGACATTCGTGCCCTTCGCCAGGCAGTACGTAATGCGAATGATGGTGTTTCACTAATCAATGTAACAGAAGGCGCACTCAACGAACAATCCGGTATTCTAATTCGTCTTCGCGAGTTAGCATCACAAGCCGCAACAGGAACAGTTGGCTCCACAGAACGCCAGACTCTTCAGTTGGAGTTCACTGCGCTTCGAAACGAAGTAGATCGTATTGCAGGCACTACTGAGTTTAACGGTCAAAAACTGGTGGATGGTTCATTATCATCATCCGTCACATCGTCCAATCATATTCTTATTCAGGTTGGAATCGATAACACAGCCCACAGTCGAATTGATTTAAACACAGAAGTTAATTTATCTGCAATGACTTCGACAGGTCTCTCAATTCATACCTTAAGTGTTACATCTGCTGATGCTGCTCTTACAGCGTTAGCTCAAGTGGATGCATCAATCGGAACTTTAACTCAGAGCCGAGGTAAAATTGGTGCCGTTCAAAACAGATTGATCAGAACCATCTCAACTATTTCGATTGCAGTTGAAAACTTATCAGCAGCAGAGTCGGCCATCCGAGACGCGGATATCGCCGAAGAAGTGGCTTTATTGACAAGAAACCAAATTCTGGTACAGGCGGCAACCGCAATGGTGGGTCAAGCAAACTTGATTCCACAATCGGTTCTCCAATTGCTCCAGTAACTAATTGATACTATTAAAAAATAATTCTTCACAAAAATATTGGCAAGGAAGCCAATTGCATAACGAAAAATTAAATTCGTTAAAAAGTTTTCAAGGAGGATAATTTATGGCACTTAAAATATTCACAAACCTTTCATCACTCAATTCCCAAAGAGCGATGTCAATAAATAATGCCCGCTTAGGGAGCTCCCTCGAACGTATTGCCTCTGGGATTCGACTCCAGCGTAGTTCGGATGATATTGCTGCAATGTCCGTATCCGAATCTTTAAGGGGGGACGTCACGGCGCTAAGGCAAGGTGGGAAAAACCTTGCTGATGGTATGTCCATGATCGATACTGCTGATGGTGCGGTAAGTGAACAAGCAACGATCCTTATTCGGTTACGTGAAATAGCATCACAGTCGGCAACTGGCACTATAGGTAACGTAGAAAGAGCAACTCTAAACATGGAGTTCTCTGCACTGCGGACTGAGTTTGATCGTATTGCAGCAACAACAGAATTCAATGGCAGAAAGCTACTCGATGGAACTCTTGCGTCTAGCTCCGGTGACACTACAGTTATACAGATAGGGATTGACTCAGGTGAAGACAGTCGTTTCAATTTAAACAAAGAAATAGACTTAACCGCAACTACATCGAGTAAGTTAGGCTTTGACTCCGACAATATCACTACAGATACTGCCGCGTTGAAAGCGATGGGAAACCTCACTTCAGCTATTGAGAAATTATCTTCTATTCGAGGTAAAATAGGCGCAGTTCAAGAACGACTCGAATATTCAAAGGCTGCTCTCGATGCCACTGTTGAAAATATGTCTGGAGCTATTTCTACCATGCGTGATGCAGACTTTGCAGAAGAGTTCGCTGGCCTTACAAGAAATCAGATCTTAGTTCAAGGAGCATCAGCTATGATCGGACAGGCTAACTTGATACCCCAGGCAGTATTGACTTTGTTGCAAAGTGAGTAGATAGGAAACTAGTCTATTAGACTAGATTTTTATAAAGAAACGTACTTTTCTGAAGAGAGAGCTAATGGAGATAGCTACCCTCTTTTAAGCAGAAAGTTATTTAAGTATAGACACTCAATCTATAAAATTTTTTATAGAGACGAAAGACTTAAAAACCGGAGAGAAAGTTCTGGAAATCCAGAAAATAGTTTAAAGAAAAGTGCCTCGGTAATGCACGAAAAACATGAGCATGGCTTTCGATAAAATTAAATAATAAATAAAAAGATGAGTCTTATAATAGGCTCATCTTTTTTATTTCAATACTTTTAAAGTAATATAATTTTTCCACATTCAAAAGTCTCGAAATTTTTCTACAAACCCAAATTCAAAAATCAAAGGTTAATTTCTTTAACACAATATTTATATATCATTTAGCCTAACTTCATTTCCTCTTTCATCCAATGAATTATGAAAATTTATAAAATCGGTTTGATCGGATGCGGACGCATAGGAACACTGTTGGAAAAAGATAAATTACGGGGTAAACCATGCACACATGCTGGTGGCTTCAAAGCACTTTCAAATACTAAGATAATAGCTGGATGCGATATTGACCATTCAAGGTTAAAAAATTTTGGGAGGCACTGGGGTGTAAATCGCCTCTACAAAAACTACAGAGAAATGTTACATCAAGAAAAACTTGATGTAGTTTGCATTGCTACGTGGACAAATTTGCATGCCTCTATGGTAATAGAAGCCGCACGGTCTGGTGTTAAAGCTATTTTTTGTGAAAAACCTATCGCACTAAACCTTCACGATGGCCGCCAAATGGTTCGCTTTTGCAAAAAAAGAAATATCCCTCTAATCATCAATCATGAGCGTCGTTGGGACAGCTATTACCTGAAAGCAAAACAAATTATTACGACCGGAAGGATAGGCGAAGTCCGCTCGATCGTTGGTAATACCCTAAGCTCAGAACCCGGCAAGCATCCTACCCGGACTCATGGCGGAGGGGCTTTATTTCATGATGGCACTCACCTTACAGACCTGTTGCTATATTTCGGCGGTCCGGTGGAATGGGTCTCTGGCCATGAAGTCAGACCCTATGGGAAAAAGTATATTGAAGAAACTGCCTGTGGGATGCTTGGCTTTAAAAGCGGGGCACTAGGGTTTATAGAAGGTGGCGGTTCAAGAAAATACTTCAACTTTGAGCTAGATATCCAGGGGTCGGAGGGGCGCCTCCTAATTGGAAATGATGGACGCAAGCTTTACCTAGCAAAGAAAAGTAGGCGATTCTCAGGCTTTCAAGAACTGAAACAAGTACGCTTTCCAGAACCTAAAAAAACAATAAACCCTTTTGAAGGAGGAGCAAGAGAAACCTTGAAATGCGCGCGTACAGGTAAAGATGGAATATCAAGTGGTGCCGATGGGCTTAAAGCGCTTGAATTAATATTTGCAATTTATCGCTCAGCCGAAATCAAAGGAAGAAAATTGAAGCTAAAGTAAATCCCTTTCCATTGGAAATAAGCAATACCTTCAACTCTCACCTTCAATGCTCTAAATTTCAACTAAGAAAAGAAGGCCAGTTTATTAGTAAAGTCAAAAAAATCATCCTTCAACCTTTCTATAAGACTACTTCATAGAGCCAAATGAATTTTTTTTAATTTGATAAGATTTATTTTTATATGGTATATTTCTCGACCTTAAACTATTACTTAATAGTGGAGTACAATCATTAGTTAGGTAACAATATTTTGAAGTACTTTCTGAACATCACAATAAATTTTGAGAATTTTGAATGATTGAAGTAGAACATCTTTCGAAGTCTTACGGCCCTAGGGAAGCGGTAAAAGAACTATCGTTCCAGATTGAAAAAGGAGAAGTTGTTGGGTTTCTCGGTCCAAATGGTGCCGGAAAATCAACAACCATGAACATCTTATCTTGCATTATGCCCGCATCAAGTGGTACTGCTAAAATTTGTGGGTTCGATATCTTTGAGCAAGCGATAGAAATCCGAAAACTAATAGGATACCTTCCTGAAACACCACCACTTTATCCTGATATGGTTGTTTATGACTTCCTGGCTTTTGCAGCAAGACTTCGTAATGTTCCCTCTAAAAAAACACAATCAGCAGTTGAGCAAGTAATCGAAAGATGTTCCTTGAAAGAAGTCAGCGGGCGGATAATAGGACGACTGTCAAAAGGTTACCAGCAAAGGGTAGGCATCGCACAAGCACTAGTACACAATCCAGATATTTTAATTCTAGACGAACCAACCATAGGATTAGATCCAATCCAAATCATTGAGATTAGAAAACTAATCCAAGAACTTGCTTCATCTCATACAATTATTCTAAGTTCACATATCCTCCCCGAAATAACACAAATTTGTAAACGAGTCATTATCATAAGCGATGGTCAAATCGCTGCGGTGGATTCATTGGATGCTCTAACGACGAGACTTCGTAAAGGAGAAAGGTTACTTTTAAACGTGAGACGAAATGACAGCGCAATACTTGAAAAAATTAGTGCTCTAGAAAAAGTAAATTCTGTTACTGAGCACCAATCTGGACACTTTACAATTGATTGCGAACCCAATGCTGGCATGCAAGATGATATCGCCCAGCTTTGCTTAAACAATAAATGGGGTATCGTAGAACTAAAACCTGTCTCGATGACTCTAGAGGATATATTCTTAAAACTTACACTTGAAGAAAGTACGCCTCAATAATGAAAAATATGTGGATCATCGCAAAAAAAGACCTCGATTCGTTTTTTAGTTCACCTGTGTTTTATTCATTAACCTCAGTATTCCTAATCCTCAACGGATTTATTTTTTTTAATATTTTAAATTTTTTTAGCATGCAAAGTTTTCAAGCGCAGCAAACCCGTGGAGCTGGGATGGGATTGAATTTAAATGAGATGGTTATTGAACCATCTTTCCATAATATGGCGGTGATTCTTCTGCTCATTATTCCATTGATAACCATGCGCAGCTTTGCAGAAGAAAAAAAATCAAAAACATTTGCTCTTCTTTTATCCTCACCTATCCACCTAGGAGAAATTATTGCAGGAAAATTTTTTGCATGCATGATTGTGGTTGGGTTGATGATTCTTCTTTCTACCTATTCTACTGGGTACTTAATACTTGTTGGGAATCCAGAAATTGGCCCAATCATTACTGGCTACATGGGAATACTTCTCATGACTGGGTGCTACGTAGCAATGGGCTTATTTGCTTCTTCTCTTACTGATAATCAGATCATAGCAGCGGTAATAAGTTTTGGTTTAGCTTTATTCATGTGGATCATCGGTTGGGGTTCCCAATCAGCAGGGTCGGAATTAGGACAAATATTTGAGTACCTGTCTCTAATCACCCACCTAGAGCACTTTTTAAAAGGATTAATAAGTTCCAGTGATCTTGTTTATTACCTTTCATTTATTCTTTTTGGGTTATTTCTAACCTATAGAGTCCTTGAGTCATCCCGGTGGAGATAAAACAATGAAGACTTCCTCTAAAATTGCGACATGGATGGCTTCACTTTCTGCGGTTTCTGGATTTTTTATTTATGCTATTGCACCAGACAAAACAACACCCGCTCTTATTTTGCTATTCTTAACGGTTTTTAACACGCTCCTTCTTGCGGTATTAGAAAAAAAGAGCCTTTCCCGTGTTTTGAAAACAAGGTCTGCTGCACATGGAGCAAACTCACTAATTCTTGCTGTAATTTTTTTAAGCATTTTAGTGTTTATAAACCTTATCGCCTTTCGCCATAACCAACAGTTTGATTTTACGGAATCTGGTTTTTATACTCTTTCCCCTCAGACAAAAAAAATTATTGCGTCCTTGCCTCGCGAAGTCAGGCTGACAGCTTTTTTCCAAATCGACTCGCCTGAAAAAAAATTATTTCAAGATAGAATGCAAAGTATTTTGGAGTCATCCGATAAAATAAACCTTTCATTTATCGATCCAGATAAAAATCCTGCCATTACAAAACAATATGGTATCACCACTTACGGTACCGTTGTTTTTGAAAGTGGAAAGAAAGAATCCAAGGTTAGGGACCCAAATGAAGCAAACCTAATCAAAGCAATTATTAAAGTTACAAAAAACGAACAAAAGGTGATTCGATTCTTGGAAGGTCATGGTGAAAAACGTATTGATGACTTTGAAAACCAGGGTTACTCCACTGTTAAATCAGCTTTAGAAAAAGACGGATTTAAAGTTGAGAAATCTCTCCTTCTTAAATCGGGAGAAATTCCTTCAAACACAAAACTACTTGTTATTCCAGGTCCCGAGAAACCAATTCTTCCTCAAGAACTAAAAATTATACAAGGATATTTAAAAGGAGGCGGCTCTGTTCTACTACTTTTAGATCCTCAGTCGAAGGCTGGAGTGGAAGGCTTTCTTAAAGAATGGGGTATTAATGCTCCTGACTCTTTTGTAATAGACCCTATGTCCAAACTATTTGGTGGAGACTACGCAGCCCCTGTGGTCAGTCAATATGTTGCGCATGAAATCACAAATAATTTCGCACTTCCGACAATCTTCCCACTTTTGCGAACAGTAACTGCTATAAAAAGTACCGAAGCAGATACCACAGAGTTTCTATTAACTGGAGCCAATAGTTGGGGAGAAATAAATTTAGATGATCTGAAAGATGGAAAATCTCAGTTTGATGAAAAGTCTGATATCCAAGGCCCTGTAGCTGTAGGGGTAATATCCACTCGAAAAACTCCTAATAAAGGAATAAGAGAAGTCGAAAGTAATAATAAAAAAAAATCAACCTCTAAACAAAAAAATATCCAAAAGGCACACTTGACCGTCATAGGTGATTCAGATTTTGCAGGTAACCAGTATTTTAATTTTTCTGGGAATGGTGACTTGTTCCTTAATGTGGCCTCTTTTCTCACAGAAGAAGAAAACCTTATTTCTATCCGGCCCAAAGAACGAAAAAATAGCCCATTATCCCTGACAAGCGACCAAGGAATATTTATTTTAATGTTAGGGCTTTTAACCCCGTCGTTCGTTATTTTTATTGGTGTAAGAACTTGGTGGAGGAGACGCCACTTATGAGATTTAAAGGAACAGCTTTGTTAGCAGTTGCGCTTGTCGGAATTGTTTCTTACTACTTCCTGATAGACCTCCCCTCTGAGAAACAAAAAAAAAAAGAAAAAGATCTCGCTGAGAAAGTTATTCTATTTAATTCAGATAATGTCAAAGGTATTTCTTTGACCAAAGGAGACGTGAGTATCGAGTTAAAACGTCGTAGTATAAAAGAATGGGAAATGACCAATCCGGTTAATGCAAAAGGTGATGCCTCAGCTATTACAGATTTCCTATCATTTCTTAAAAACTTAAATTTCACAAGAGTTGTTGAAGAATCTCCAAAAGACTTGACCCCCTTCGGACTGGACACTCCTGACCTTAAGATCATTCTTTCAATGGGTGATGGAGAGACTAAAGGAGTACAAGTTGGGGACAATCATCCGATGGGAAATAAAGTTTACCTCTCTCGATTAAATGGGAGTCGGATACTCACTGCAGGTGTTACCAAGAACCGTTTAGATAGAAAAGTTCATGACTTGCGAGATAAAACTATCCTTGACTTTGAAACTCCTGAAATAACAAAAATAGAACTTATACGTAACGGGGAAACTCTTAACTTAAAAAAAAATAAAGAATCCTGGCAAGTTTTAGAAAAAGAAATCAGCGCAAAAGGAAACGAAACTGAAGTAACTAACTTGCTGAAAACAATTCAAGAGGCGCAAATTGAACAGTTTGTGGAAGAAAAACCTGAGCAACTGACTTCCTACGGATTAAATAATGCCAAGCTTACCGTCAAACTAACCACTTCGAAGGCAAACGAACCGCTCACTTTGAAGATTGGTTTGAAAAACCAACATGATTTCTATGCTAAGACCCTAGCAAAAAATAATATCTTCACCATAAACCAATCCTTATTTGACACATTAAATAATCGCAAGTTCGTTGATTTTTTAAACAAGTCTCTAGTTGATTTTAATGATAACGACTTAATCAAGTTGACTTTGCGAATGGACGATAGCGCCATCGATCTAGTCCGAAATAAAAAGGACCCGCAGAAGTGGACGATGATACAACCTGTTAAAATGAAAGCAAATACTGCAACAATCAATAGTTTACTATTTGACCTGAAAAGTTCCCGTATTGCGGAATTTATTACAACAAATACCAAAAATTTCAATAAGTTCAACTTCGAACAACCTGAAAAAGAAATAAACCTTACCTACAAAAATGGAAAAACCTGGGCACTAAAACTCGGAAAAAAACCTTCTAGTCCAAATCATTATTTTGCAAAACGATCGGATGAAGAAACGATCTTCACTCTCCCAAAAGATTCTATAGAATTAATATTTCGTTCTCTTCATGACTTAAAGGATAGGACTATTTTGGAATTCGATGATGATGCGGTTAAAGAAATAAACGTATACGACTCTAAGCAAACCTTCATACTAAAAAAATCTGCAAAAAAATGGAATCTCACCCTACCCAAACCAAGCAATCCAATTCAAAGCTTTATAGGAAAAGATATTCTATGGGCCATAAACTCTGCCGAATTTGAATCTTCGCTCACCAGTGATCCGGGAGATTCGGTGACTGGTCTATCCAAACCGAATGTTTCGATTAAGTTATTGGATGGGGAAAAAAAAGTTCTAGCCCATATCTTGATAGGAAACCCTTTGCACAAATCACCGGAGACCCTTTATCTAAAATCTATTAAAAAATCAACTATTTACACAATAAAAACAAAATTTCTTGACGAGATTCTAAGTAATATAAAAAAACTAAAAGAGGCGCGCTAATTCGCCCAATCTTTACCATTTCATGTTATTGAAATTCTAGATCTACATTCTCGACACCCCACCTTATAAGGGATTTTTTTTTAAACAACCCACAATATATAGTCTAGTCGACCTATCATCAGAGCAAATCAAAAAAATAGAACCCAGTTAAATCATTAATAAATATATACTTATATGTATTTTTAGGAAAAAATTCATTTAACTATTGACTACCACTACATGTAGTGGTAAATAAAGGAAGGTATACAATATAAGGGGAGCAATTTTTATAACGAATTAGGAGTAACAAGCTTCTCAATAAGTCAAATAAACTAGCAAAAAAATTAATTAAATAATATGAGTTTTAAAAGTTATCAGTTAAAAACTGTTGAGATTCATGAAACTCACCCCAGGCGGGTTACTAGGAAAGATGTATCTATGGAAGGTATGGTGTGTCCCAATAATTCGATGGGGCTCTCTAACTTTTACTCCTTCACGAATCCCCGAATGCATGAGCGCCGGCCGAACCCTCTAAGGTTTCATCGGAAGTTGAAGTTCTCCCAAGCGGCGCACCATAGAAACTCTTTTATCTATTATTGGTTTTCTAAAACAGATGGCCATAGTGGAGTAGTAGCCCGCCACCTCTATTTTGGTATGAAAAAATTCGCCTCTCTCAAAAGCACTACTTAAAACTATTCAGTTCTAGTCAAGGACAGAATAAAAAAGATTTAAATATTTTAAAGATTAAATTTTTTTGGGAGAGGCGGGCGTTATTTATTATCTCCTCGTTAGTTTAATTCTTGATTTTTTTAAATAATAAAGTTTTCTTCAAAAATTATTTAATCACTGAATAATTCTCTTCTAAAGAAAGTGGCTTTAATGAACAAACCTTCCAGAATAATATGTAAAGCAACAGGCCCGTTTATTCCGTCCTACTCACATCCTGGTGATGCAGGTGCTGATCTTAAGTCATCTGGCTCTTCAATTGTGCCAGCGCGTGGAAAAGCTTTGGTGTCGACCGGATTAAGCATTGCACTACCAGAAGGTTACGTAGCTCTAATTTGGCCAAGGAGTGGACTTGCTGTCCAAAATTCCATCGACTGCGGTGCCGGCGTTGTTGATGCAACGTACCGTGGAGAAATTAAAGTTCTGCTATTTAACCACTCGGATGAAAACTTTAATATCGAACCTGGTGATAGAATCGCTCAGTTATTGGTCCAAAAAGTAGAAAATATAAATTTTCTTCCGGTTGACAGTTTGGATAAAACAGAACGTAATGAAGGGGGATTTGGCTCAACTGGAAAATAAGTAAGTCGGAAAGAAAATTTTCAAATCACATCTTTAGTTTAGAATTAACTCACTATTAATTAAGTTTGACATACAACAAATTCATCTCTATCAAAACTTAAAAAGATCGCCAATAGGGAAAGTTACGATTCTCTTTGACAAAATATTTAATATGGTGTTTATTGAGGTTAGATCTTCAATCGTATTTTGATTCCAAACCTGATTACCAATTAGGGAAGAATATATATGAGTAAATTTCGAAATTGGCTTGAAGAATGGTTCGGCATCCTTGGTGATGAGGAAAGCGATAAAGACTTAGCAACAAAAAAACTTTCGACATCCAAACAGTCAAGCAAGTTTCATGTTCTCCGAGTACAACCTACCCCTAATCCAAACGCTTTTCAGTTTGTAATTAATTTACCAATAATTGAAGCTACTACCAAAACATTCACAAATGCTGATGAAGCAAAAGGAGATCGACTAGCGGAAACACTTTTTCAAATTTATGGTGTTGAAAATATTTACCTCAAAGAAAGTTTTATTACCATCACAAAGTCAGAAACTGTTGGTTGGCATACAATTTTCGAAAAAGTCGGAGAAACGATTGAAGAGAATATCCATTATTATGGTGCTGCCAATCTGGAGAAAAAAACCGAAGACAAACCTGAAACTATTCTAGATAAATTTCATAAAGAAGATTTTCCAAATTGCGATATAAAAGAAAAAATACTCATAATTGAAGCAGTCCTTGACCAAGCAATTCGCCCAGCTTTGGCGAATGATGGAGGTGGTGTTGAGGTATTAGGAATTGAAAAAAACGTAGTAAACGTTCATTATCAGGGAGCATGTGGCACATGTCCAAGTTCTACAACGGGGACCCTAAGTTATATAGAGACCTTCCTTAAAGATACTCTTCATAGCGACCTTAAAGTCGTAGCCAAGTAAAAAAAGGCCTAAGACAAAATCCAGAAACAAAAGTTATTATGAGTTTAAGTTTTTTGAGAAACCACATGGCGACATCAAAAACAACTGAGCCAACCCTTAAGTATCTTCCCAAATCTATGTATTTTCTTTTTATTTGGATTTAGAGGAAAAAATAAATTTAAGTGCGGATGATGGATTAGGGCAAACAGCGAATGAATTTAAAATAGATGATTCGGCAAATTTTAGATCAACCATCTTCTGAAAAATAGAAATCAAATCATCATAAAAATTATTTGTATTAATAAATACCAGTGGTTTATCCGTGAGACCCAGTTGCTTCATCGACATAATCTCTATGGCTTCTTCTAAAGTTCCGATCCCACCTGGAAGTGCGATAAAAGCGTCAGCACGTTTATCCATGATAGCCTTTCTAATGCGCATCGTTTCTGCAATTATTAATTCATCAGCATCAACGTATTCAAATTCCTTAGCTTTTTCTCTTAAAAATTCTGGGAAAACGCCTACAACCCTACCACCATTTTTATGAACTGAACGTGCGACCGCGCCCATTAAGCCAATTGCACCTCCTCCATAAACTAGATCTAAGTTTAAATTACCAATTTGATATCCCAAGTCTATGGCTATTTTAAAGTATACTTCGTCAATGGAATCACTAGACGAACAAAAAACACAAATTGATTTCATTTAAATTTTTCCATCATATTTCAACGGAGACCTAAAAAAACATAATAATGGGTATACGTATATTTTCTATTTTAAACACAAGTTCAATTTTTTTTCAAAAACACACAAAAAAACTCAAGCATCAAAACACCGCATATATATTTTTAACATGAAAATTAAATATTTTCTCACAAATCAACGTCATTACTTAATGTTGCGGTATTAAAAAAAACCAACTATTCTATTTTCGGCAATCAACTCATTCCTTAATACTTGGAGAGTATTATGTCCAGAAATTACCTACTATTTTTCCTTTCAATATTTATTTTTTTTCAAACAAGCTGTTCTTTACATTCAGGTTCGACTTACGAGCGTGGAGAAATGGGACAACCTCAAAGTTTTAGTAAAGGTGTTATTATTTCAGAACGCAATGTAACAGTTAAAGGAACTGAATCTGGAGTGGGTGCCATTTCAGGAGCGTTGATGGGAGGACTAGGAGGCTCTACAGTCAGCGATAATGGTCCGGTCAGTGCTATAGGTGCAATTGGCGGTGCAATTATTGGGGGAATGGTTGGAGCACAGGCCGAAGAGCTAATCATGAAAAATGAAGCTTCCGAATTTATTATTCAACCTGATGCTGGCGAACCCTTCACCTTAATTCAGATCAATGACGAAAAATTGAAAGCTGGTGACCGAGTATTGATTATTAATTCAGATAAAATTAGGATTACCAAAGATCTAACTAAAAAAAATAAAAATTTATTTTAAATCAGTGAAAAATATTTCCCCCAAAAATATCTTCAGCCTCTCCATGATCTTCAAGCGGAGCATCTAGAATTTCTAGAATTTCGTCCACGCTAAATGTTTTACGTGTAACAGGGTTCCTGAGGTCAAAATACCGGTGCCCCCTATAGGTTGGATAAAATTCTTCAATAGTAATTCGTTTGCAAACCGCCCCATTGGCCGCTGCCTCGAACTCCCAGTTCTTCAATAAAGGCAAGTCTGGACATTCCAAAACTACCGAAGACTTATTTTTTGTTATAACCATCAAATACCGTTCGCCTTCTGTCATATTACCTCTAGAATCATCCAACTAATCCTTATCACCAGGCGAGTATAGTTTTTTGTACTCACTTATAGCGTACCGATCTGTCATGCCAGAAATATAGTCACAGATCCGCCTTTGTAAAGAATCGTGACTTCCTTCTCTTTGAACTGATTCGGGCAAAAGTGCAGGGTTTGCTGTAAAAGCATTGAACAATCCCGTAAGACACATCTCTGATTTAAATTCCATGCGCTTTACTTTGCGATGATTGTATAAATTTTTATGAAGAAATCGTTTCAACTCTGCATTTTTTTCAGACATCCCTTTACTAAATCCCGCCACACGTTTTTTAGCACATCTCACATCATCAACACTTTTAATTTTATTCGCCTTTAAATTTTTCAATGTTGTCTTTCTAAAATCAGAAATAAGATTATTTATTATCTGACGAACGACTTGGTACTTTTTAAGCTTAAAATCTAAATTTTTATATTTTTGTTCCAAAGGCTTTTCATGCTCCCGCCACAATTCAAGTTTGCGAACTTGCCCCAAATTGAGCAGTCCCGAGGTAATACCATCATCTAAGTCATGAGCGTTATAAGCTATACTATCTGAACAATCGGCCACCTGAGCTTCTAAGGATGGGAAGTTATAGCCTTTCATTCCCATAATGGGGTTTTTAATGTCGACTGAATGTTTGCTAATTCCTTCCTGAAGTTCCCAGGTTAAATTAAGCCCACTAAACTCAGGGTATTTTTTTTCTAAAAGCCTTACTACTCTTAAGCCCTGCTTATTGTGCTCAAAACCTCCGTGGTTCTTTAACAATCCATTGAGTATTTTTTGGCCAGTGTGACCAAATGGTGGGTGGCCTAAGTCATGAGACAAAGCTATTGACTCTGCCAAATCTTCATTAAGTTGCATGGACTTACAGATTGATCGAGCAATCTGTGCTACTTCCATCGAATGGGTAAGCCGAGTTCGATAGTAATCCCCTTCATGGTAAACAAAAACTTGTGTTTTGTACTCAAGTCTACGAAATGCAGAAGAATGTATCACTCGGTCCCGATCTCTTTGAAATCGAGTTCTATAGGAGTGCTCTTTTTCTTTGTGCTGACGTCCCTTACTTTTTCCACTCTTAACTGCATAAGAAGCCAAGTTATTATCCTCTAATTCTTCTATATCTTGACGTTTAACAAGTTTCTCAAATTTCATAATCTAGCACTTTCTATCATTTTACTAGTTCAATCAAGAGCTGCTAACCTCTTTTCTATACTAATGTATCTGGATAATGATGCAAAACGGACCTTCCAGTCAACAAAACGCTCTCTAACTTAATAAAAAATCAAAGCGTTATCAAAAAAATCTTACTAAAAGTCTTTAAAGACAAAAATAGCTAAAAAAAATGGATTTTACACTCATTATGCTTTATAAATATAGGATTAGATAATATGTTCAACTCGCCAAATAAAGTCCGAAAATATTCTAATTAGTTCCCCAAACGGCGGATTTAAATACCCAATATTCTTGGTTAAAATAACGACCAGCTAAGAATGACTTAAACGCTGGTTTTTCAAAACCAACACTATGATGGCAGGGTAGATATTAGTGTGTTGAAGATATTATCAGTTAGTCTATTTAAGCCGGTTTTTAGAAAAAGTAGTTAGTTGCAATTTTGATATTATCTTTTAAAACTTAAGTGAAATAAAGTGGGTTTTAAGTAAAAACCTATTAATAACTTTAAATTCAAGCCCTAATTTTCCCCCAGAATGGATTTAAAAGGCTCTATGTTTCCTTGAGACTTACGGGAAAATTTATTTTAACCTTATAGATTAAATAGGCTATAGAGAGTTTTTGTCTTTCATGACCAAAGCAGGAGATATGTTGTAATGCCAAGAAAATATAATTTCAGTGCGGGCCCAGCGATGTTACCCGAAGCCGTGTTAAAGCAAGCGCAAGAAGAATTGCCGGATTGGCATGGTTGTGGGGCTTCGATCATGGAGATGAGTCACAGAGGCAAGGAATTTGTATCTGTTCACGAGGAGGCGGAAAAGGATGTCCGTGAACTATTGGATGTCCCAAAAAATTATAAGGTATTGTTTTTACAAGGGGGTGCGCCTGCTCAGTTTGCAACAATTCCCATGAATCTACTTCGTGGGAAAACCAAAGCTGATTATATTTGGACTGGTGCTTGGGGAAAGAAAGCCATTAGTGAGGCAAAAAAATATTGTAAGGTGAACGTTTCGGCTTCCTCTGAAGCTGATAAATTCACCACCATTCCTCCCTTTGAGAACTGGTCTTTGAATTCAGATGCTGCTTATGTGCACTA
>JABHTG010000030.1 GCA_018697205.1 Nitrospina sp.
GATAAAAATATTAAAAAAGAAATTGACCGTCGTGCAAGTGCGACAAATGTTCAGATTTATGAAAAAAGTCCCGTTTCGTTAAACTTCAGCCCTAATGAAATTGATAAGAATAATATAACAACCGTAAGGGTTGCTCGCTTTCAATTGTTTAGGGTTTATCCTAACTTTTCCAAAGCTGGAGAAGATCAATCTGGGATGAAACCGATAGAGAATAATTATATAAAAACATCAGATTTGCATTCCCAGTATTGCTACGATTTGCAAGGAATCTCTAAAAATGAAGATATTGATTTAAATAAAATTTGTTTTATTGAAAATGAGTTAAGCCTAAATGAAACCATAAAACATTTAAGAATTAGCAGCTTGAATGAAGAGACATCGGATAAGCTTCATGACATGGTGGATCTGATTATTCAAGAAAATGATAGATCTATAAATAATTTTGATAAATCATTGAAAAGTTATAACGAGATCATTAACCAGTTATTGATTAAAAAAAAGAAGATCCTAGCTAGAAAGGGGAAATATACGGACCTTTTTAATTACATTTCTAAAAATTTAAAACTATCCTTAGCTACAAAGGATAATATTTTGACCTCCGCGGAAGAGGATAAAAAAGTCCAAAATGAAGGAAAGATTGAAAAATATTTAACTTTAGAGGACAACAACAAAGCCAAGGTTTTTCTTGATTGTGAAAACAAAATGAGATCCGATAATTTAAATATGGCAAATACAAACAGGAAGATTATTTTGTATTTGGTAAAACGAAAAGTAGTTCCTTCAGATACCAATGCAAAAGAATTGTCTTACCTATTGGCTGCTTCAGGATACAGTGAAATTGCAAATCTATGGAAGGAACACAAATCTTATTCATTTCTATGGGCAAATAAGAATGTTCTAATTAAAAAGGAAGGAATTAACCATTTTGCAGAACCTATTCCAGAGCGATTTTCTCTCTGGCGATCGATTAGGTTGCTTAAGGAACAAGATGATCTACGGCCCCTGGTTTCTGTTGCATTAGCCGTCCAAGCTCGAATGTTTAGAGACCCCTCTTCTTTTGATTTATATTTTGACTTTAATCGAGGTCTTTCATGGACCAAGTTTCCTCAAAATGGTCAACAAGAAAAATTGATATTCAAAGAACTCATAGATTTAGCAAATGATTATAATAAAATTCACTACGCTGGGTTGGAAAAATGGAGGATTCCTAGTTTAGATGAATTGAGAGAACTCTTGTCCTCTGGGGTAGAAGAAAATGGAGATATTTTAAAAGCTTTAAACCTTCCCAGAAACCAACTTTTGGCTACGAGCACACCCTCCCCCCTTAATGTTTCCAGAATTCATTATGTGATTTCCTCAAATCCCGGAAAGGGCTCGACAAAGGACAAAAGAAGATCGCTTAACTACTTGCTCGTTTCGCCTTTCGACCCAAATAAGGTTTCGGTATCGAATAACGAGAAAATGGGTGGTACTAATTTCCCCTGTAATGAAATTGGTGGAAAATAATAAAGATGATATTTATAACTTTAGTTAAATCTCTTTATTGCAACAAATTACCTTTATGATTATTTTTTTTCAGTTAAGAAGGGTTTTGATTTTAGTTCTGTTTTTTCTATTGAGCCTACTTATGTTGACGACAAGACCTTATGCTCAGAGTGAAAAGCTAAATAAAACTGAAATTTTAAAGTCCCTTTTCTTAAATAAAAACGAGAATTCTAGTGTTTTTATTCAACTAGGGCACTCTAGGGGCGTGCAGTCACTTAAAGTATCTAACAACGGTACCAGCGTATTGTCAGGTGGAGAAGATAATACTGTAAAGCTTTGGGATTCAAAAACTGGGAGGATAAAAAAAACTCTCAAGGGGCATTCCGGAATAGTGTTTTCTGTAGATTTTTCCCCGGATGATCTAATGGCACTATCTGGCAGCACGGATAACACGCTGAAGCTTTGGGATCTAAATCAGGGAAAAAGCGTTAAAACTTATCGAGGGCATACAGGGTATGTGACAGCAGTCAAGTTTTTTCCCAACGGTCAGTATGCATTGTCTGGAAGTTCCGATAAGACACTAAGACTTTGGGATATTCGTGAAGGGATCCAAATTCATGTTTTTGAAGGACATAATGATGCGATTTTTTCGATAGCTATTTCTTCAAGTTTGAAACATATTTTTTCTGGGGGTTCAAAGGGGAAGATTAATCTTTGGAACATTGAATCTGGAGAGATTCTCAAGACATTTAAACATAGCGATAATGTCAGTGTGAATTCAATAATCAGTCTGCCCAATGATCTTTTTATCTCTGGAAGCGCTGATGGAGCAATAAAAATCTGGCATCAGGACCAAGAGGAACCCCTGAAAGAATTTTTCATAAACGACAAAAAGGGCGAAGATCTTTCTATAGATTCACTAGCAATAGGACCTGATGGCCGATATATTTATTCAGCAATTTCCGATAACAGTTTAAAAATTATAGATCTTTATGAAGGAAAAATAATTAAAACCATCCCACTTAAGCAATCCATATTTTCACTGGCGCTATCAAGGCAAAATCAATTATACGCCGGCAGAGGTGATGGCAATATCACCGTTAGAAATGCTATTAGCGGCGAGGAAATTAAAAATTTTAAAAGTAATTCCAATGAAATACGTTCTGCTCATATGACTTTGGATGGTAAATACAGTGTAAATTATGAAAGTAGAAATTCAATTTCAATTTGGGACTTGGAAAAAGGTAAAAGAATAAATTTATTCCATAGCCCTTCCAGTCAAATTACAGATGTAAGAATTTCTCCAGACTTTAAGTTTGTATTGGCCGGAACTAGAGATGGTTCGATCATAGTTTTTGACCCACATTCAGGTGACAAGTTAAAAACCCTAAAAGGCCATAATCAAAGGGTTAATGATCTAGATATATCGATGGATAGCCAGCTTGTGTTATCTGGCAGTTCAGACAAGCAGGTCAAACTATGGGAACTATCGACCGGAAAAGTAATTAAAACATTTAAGGGCCATTTAGATGAAATTCTTTCGGTTACCTTTTCTCCCGATCAAAAATTAGCGGTGACGGGAAGCCTAGATAACACCCTAAGGATTTGGGATCTCAGTTCGGGCGAGGAAGTAGACGAGTATAGTTTGGTGAAGGTTAACGATGATCAAGATATTTACAAAGGCGGTGTGAGTTCAATTGCTATTAACAGAAAGTACTTAATTTGGGTGAGTGGAAAAAATTCTATAGCCATAATTAACCGGTCTACCAAAATTAAAAAAAACTTATCTGTTTCTTCAAGCCAAAACGAAACATTTCAAGAAATTTGTTGCGTTGCCCTTTCACAGAAAGGATATCTTTTACATGGAAGAAGGAATGGGACCATCCATATCTGGAATATCCATAAAGGAACAGTGGTCAACCAACTAGATGGACATTTGAGAAACGTATCTTCTTTAACAGTTACCAGAGATGGACGATATGCGCTTTCATCCAGTTGGGATGGAACAAGTATTCTTTGGGAGATTGAAAGTGGGCGTAAACTTTTCCAGATGGCCTCTTTTAATGATGATGAATGGGTGGTTCTTACCGCAGAGGGATTTTTTAATGCTTCTCCTCAGGGAGAAAAACATATCAATCTTTTAAAAAATGGTGAAATCGTTAATATGCAGGAGTTAGATGGCTTACTTAATAGACCTGACATATTAATGGAAATACGTAAGGGAGCAGAAATAAAAAAAATGTTTAGAGAAACTTTAATGGGAACCCAATAATTATATTCCCAATATTCTATAATTTTTATTGTGAAAAGGTTTTTCTCTAGACTTAAGAATGGTTTTTTCATGATTTGAACCCTCAGCCAAGAAGGGAGTGCTCTCTATTTGTCTTTGAATCAAAATAGACATCTTAAATCTACAATCTAATAGAAATTTCAATCAAAACTCTGAGCAAAAAACCTTTATCAGGATATTAAAATGTTAACCAAATTTTTTCATTACCTAACAATTACCTTGCTGTTATTTTCAGTAATATTGAGGCCAGATCTAGGGTTTGCAGTTCAGACTTTTCAGGATAAAGATGAGAGAAAGAATCCAACTCTCCTGCAGTTCGCGCAAAGTTTGGGACAGGAAAAACCGCAAGATATGGTTCCTATTCCGGGAACAAGCCGCTTACGTGTTTTAGTAAATGTAACAAAAGCCAAAATTACCCTAATAACAAAGGATGGGAATTTTACGGGAACTTCAAATTTTGCTCTTCCTTATGATCAGCCTAATTTTCCTTCGGGGCCTGCCAAGCTGCGATTAGAAGTTAAAGGTTTCGCCCCCATTGAACGTGATATTGTGGTGCCCGATAGATCTAAGGTTACAGAAATTTTTACGTTTGATTCTTTGGGGAAAACGGTAAAAGTAATTGAAGATATAGAGAAACTTTCTATCCCGGAAGATCCAAAAAGTCCTGAAATTAAAATAGAGATGCCTAAAGAAGTAGAGATAACTAAAGAAGTAGAGATAACTAAAGAGGTAGAGACAACTAAAGAAGTAGAGACAACTAAAGAAGAAAAACCTCAAACTGAGATTACAGCGTCCAATCCTCCAACTGAACATCAGGGAAGTTCTTATTTAAACATAACTATTGCAAGATGGGATGACGCTCTGGTTTCATTTCTTGGTCTATTCGAAACCCTGCTTGCTGCCTATGAGAAATATACAATATTGATTGATGGCAAAAAAATTGGGGAATTCAATAATGTTTCGGGCACCACATTTAATCACAAAGAGCCGCTTTCAAGTGGAAAGCACGACATCGAGATCATATACAATAGTTATGCTTTAGGAGTTGCTCCTACTGATGAAAAGATTTATAAAAATACAATTGTTATTGAGGGCAATGGAAGTGAATTAAAGTTATTCGTTATGCAAGACTTTAAATAAAACTACTTATGTAGTCGTAATAATTCAAATATTTATTTAACTTTTTATTTACGCCGCCTGATCATTTCGCCATGAACCACATTTGACTATAACGCTGGAGAAAGACGCTAACAAAATGAAAAATAACCGAACCATGCAAACTGGGGCGGGTTTGTTCTCGTTTGAAGAATTTAAATAAAAACATTTACTCGAATTAAAAATTAAAACTGGAGAAATTTATGAAATTTTCATTGGCAGTACTAGCAATCTTAAGCATCTATTTGGGAGGGTGTGCATTTTCTTCAATCTCTCATGGCACAGAGATAACGGAAAATGAGCTTGCCAGTATAAAACCCGGCGTTACTACCAAGAAAGATGTCTACAGGACATTTGGCGAACCAACAAAAAGCCTGGAAAATGGATCACTTCTATTTTTCTCATGGACCAGGGGTGACCAACAGGCCTTTTTGGGCATGGGAGCTACCGATACTGAAACCAAGAGCCTCATGATTGAATTTGACAACGAAAATATTGTTAAAGATTTTCGCCTTACAAGGGGTTCTCCAGTAGGGTCAAACTAAACCATAAATTGAATGTCTGAATTTAATTATGATTAAAAATACGATGAGGATGGGCTGCCTCTTGCTTGCACTTTTAGCTATAGGTTGCGCCTCCACACATGACCTAAAGCCCGATAGAGAGAAATACTCAAGTTTGAGTTGCGAGGAGCTTAACAAAGAAATCTCAATTGTTGTGGGCTATCACAATGAGGCCGTAGGGGATCAAGGACTGTCATCTAAAAATGCCGCGGCGGCAATTCTTTTTGGTGGTATCGGAGCAAATTTAAGTAATGAAGCAGCCCATGAAGCTGAGGCTGAGGCTGAGGCACAGAAAAAGTTTCTTTATGGAATATATGATGAAAAGAATTGTGCTGAAAAGTTATATCAACTAGGCAAGGCCTCCCATCCGTCACAGGCAAGTCCAACAACAACCCATCCTTCCCAAGGAACTGTCCCAAATTTAGTAAAGGGAACGGGTTTTTTATTTAGCTCATCAAATTTTGTCATCACCAATTATCATTTAGTGAGAGGTGCAAAATTAATAACAGTAAAATTGCTGCATGGACAAAACATAAGGGCTGAAATAGTTGCCAATGATAAGAATAATGATATTGCTTTTCTCAAGCTGGATAGTGCCCCAGATATGAATATTGGAAAAATTGCTTTAGGGGACTCTGCAGAAGTAAGACCAGGCGATAAGGTTTTCACCGTGGGCTATCCATTGAGCAATATCCTTGGCGATAGACCCAAATATTCCGAAGGTGTAATAAATGCAATTTCTGGTGTAGGAAATGATCCCAAGTCATTTCAGATTAGCATTCCTATCCAGCCGGGAAATAGTGGGGGACCATTGTTTAATGATGATGGAGACGTTATTGGAGTAGTAACATCTTCCCTTGATGC
>JABHTG010000025.1 GCA_018697205.1 Nitrospina sp.
GGGACATTTCTTTAGCAATAACTGCTTCCCCACCAACCCAAAGAGAAATCATCGCGGCAAGCCCCACTGTTAACGTAAGTGCAGGGGTAAAAACTCCAAATAATCGAGGCACACTTAAATTCTTGTGAATATAAACTTTGTTAAGTTCATCAAATTTTTTTTTCTCAGTTTCTTCCTGAGCAAAAGCGTGTATGACACGAATTCCAGAAAGATTTTCCTGAACATGTGATGTTATTTTTGACAAATGTTTCTGTACAATCTCATGACGGATTCCAATTTCAGGAAGATATTTCCAAAAAAGTATGGACAGAGCAGGTAGTGGAATAAGAGCAACTAGAGTTAATGATGGGTTTATCCAGAGCATTAGCCCAATACAACTAACTATAATCACTGTACAGTCAACCAAGATAAGAAAACCCAGTCCAACAAAGTCACGGACCGCACGTAAATCATTCGTTGCCCGTGACATAAGATCGCCAATTTTTTGTTTCTGAAACCATGATTTATTAAGAGAAAGAAAATGAGAAAAAAGGTGGTTGGAAATATCAAATTCGACTTTACGAGAGGTTCCAAATAAATATTGCCTCCAACCAAAACGCGATAACCCTTGCAGGGTAGCTATGGCTAAAAGTATCCCACTAAACCCCAAAAGATCTGCGTCCGAAGGATTATTTGGAAGTTCATCTACAACCATTTTCAATAACCATGGAATCGACAATCCAGCAAGGTCTGCAAACAAAAGAGCCACAATACCGATCGTCATTTCACGGCGATACTTACGCATATACGATAGGTAAGGTTTTATTTTTTCCAAAATCATTGTTTTTTAAAAAGGAGTGGTATTACGTGTTTGTCTTTGGAGTAAAAAATCAATGAATGTGAATGGCATGAGAAAGAATCATGACTAAAGTTCCAAGGCACAACGAAACAAGATTTTTATAGCCTTTCTCATGTTCTTCATAAACTGTGGGCAAAAGATCACCTATTGAAATAAACAGAAAGGTTCCTGCAGAAACCCCAAGTGCCGTCGCTACTACATAGTCATCTACACCTTGAAAAACAAAAACTGCGACTAACGCGCCGACGGGAGTCGCTAATGCAAAAATGAACATTGATACCAAAATCTTCTTTTTGGAGTACTCTTTTCCCTTGACCAATAGACTGCTCAACGCCAATGCTGCTGGAAATTTATGAATTGTCACGGCAAGAATAATAACAGCACTCAAGTTCATCATAGTTCCAGCACCAATAGCAATACCATCTAGAATGCTATGAAAACCTATCCCGACATATGCAGCAACCCCAATTTTATGATAATCGCACTCGCCTTCTTCACAAGGGTGTACCATGATAAATTTCTCCAAAACAAATATAAGGAGGAACCCAAACATTACGGAATAACCTAGCTGTCTGCCAAGAACTGTAGAAATCTCTGGTAAAACATGAAAAAAAACTGCACCAAGCAGAATACCTGCACAAAAACTAATAACAAGACGAAAAGTCTCTTGCGACCATAGTCTAATTGTTGGGATCCATCCTCCAACCATAGTGATTGCAAAAACAAACATAAGAAAAGGATAAAAAATTGCTTTCTCCATATGCCCCAAATGTAATAAAGTTTCTTAATATATAATAAGACTTAAAATAAATTCAATCTCTCCAAAAAACAGTCTTATTTCCTAGTTCTTTGACGCTTAATTGGATAAAATGGTATCAAAGTTTATGGTTAAACTCATATTAAACATTATTTAGAGTCAAAACAGCTTAGACAAACTTTAAATTTAACATAAATGTATTTAATTATCTATCATGAGTCCATCTATCCGACAATCCGAATTTTAAATAATTTTAGACAGTTCTATTAAAACCTGATCATTTAGAAAATAAATAAATATGCATGCAGTTATTATAGCTGGAGGAAGTGGTACACGCTTCTGGCCAAAAAGCCGAGAAAATCTTCCAAAGCAATTGTTAAGTATAGTCGGTCAGGAAACAATGATTCAGAATACAGTCGATCGTATAAGCCCTATCATTCCTGTTAAAAACACATGGGTAATTACTAACGAACAACACGCTTTCGAAACATGTTCCCAGCTCAAAAATTTAGGGTTTTCACCTTCTCAACTTTTAACTGAGCCAATTCCGCGCAACACCTCAGCCGCCATAGGATACTCAGCAAAGATATTAAGTCGAAATAATCCAGAGGCCATCATGGCGATTTTCCCCGCCGATCACGTAATTACGACAACGGAACCATTTTTAAAATTGCTAAAGCAAGCTGAAGCTATAGCTAATGAAAATCACCTTGTTACTATTGGAATTAAGCCAACTTCCCCTGAAGCGGGATATGGGTACATCAAACAAGGTAAATTAATCACAGGAAACTCTTTCAAGGTTGATCGGTTTATCGAAAAACCCGACAAGTTAACAGCAGAAAATTTTTTAAAAGAAGGTGGTTATTACTGGAATAGCGGTATTTTTGTGTGGAAAGTATCTACTTTACTTAATGAAATAAGCCTATACTTACCTAAACTCCACGAACAACTCGAAGGACTCTCGATTAATACAACCCCAATCAAAGGAAAGTACCCCTATCAAAAGTTGAGCAAACCAGGTGCTGAAATATTTAATTCACTAGAATCAATATCTATTGATCATGGTGTAATGGAAAAATCTAATAAGGTAGCTGTTCTTCCAGCAAACATAGAATGGAATGATGTTGGTACTTGGACTTCACTAGCAGCAATCTCAAAAAATGACCCTCATCGTAACGTCATAAGTGGAAATGTAGTTTCTATAGAAAATAGTGACTCAATTATTCAGGCAGAGGATCGGCTAGTTGCAGCGCTTGGACTTAAAAATATTATTCTGGTAGACACCCCCGATGCGTTGCTAGTCTGCGCAAAAGAACGTGCACAAGATATAAAAAAAATTGTAGAAAAAATAAAGTCAGAAAAACGACCTGAAGTTAACACTACAATCTCAGAAACTCGCCCATGGGGAAATTACACAGTACTTCTCAAAGAAACCAACTATCTAGTCAAACGTATAGTGGTTTTACCTGGTGAATCCCTCAGTTTGCAATCACATAAGCACAGAAGCGAGCATTGGACTGTTGTTTCTGGAGTTGCTCAGGTACAAATTGGAGAAATATCGCAAACTTTAAATGCTAATCAATTCGTCGAAATCCCTAAAGGTGCTAAGCATCGATTAGCTAACAGAAATGAAACCGCCCTCATTATCATTGAAGTGCAACTTGGAGACAAACTGGAAGAAGATGATATCATAAGACATGAAGATAAATATGGTAGAGATGATTAACTATAGGCCGACTATCTAATTATAATTTCAACCTTTCCTGCCGCTGTTAAAAAAAAAACACCTCTCATTTTTAAAGAAAATTGTTTTATTTTAATTGTTCCTTAACTAAACACGAATATTTTAGACCTAGTGCACTATTAAACGTTATAATGAGAGTTTTAATCCTAACTGTTACTTATGGCATATCATTCACTCAGAGAGTTTGTTGATCGGCTAGAAAATGAAAACGAACTAGTCCGTATCAAGGATCATGTATCCCCTATTTTAGAAATAACCGAGGTCACTGATCGAGTTTCTAAAGAACCGGGAGGGGGGAAAGCTTTACTTTTTGAAAATGTCGAAGGGTCAAATATTCCTGTTCTGATAAACGCTTTTGGAAGTAGTAAACGAATAAATATGGCATTGAATGTGCTCGATATAGAAAAGATACCCAATGATATTGATAAATACCTTAAAATCAAACCGCCTTCTTCATTCCTTGAAAAAGTAAAACTTCTGCCTATGCTCCTTGAGGCAGCTGCATTTCCTCCAAAAATGGTCAGCAGCAGACAAGCGGCTTGTCAAGAAGTTGTGCTTATAGGTGATGATGTCGATCTGGGGGAGATACCAATCCTTCAATGTTGGCCTAATGATGCTGGACGATTCATTACCTTTCCTATTGTAGTCAATCGGACTATCGATCGAAAACTTAGAAATGTAGGACTGTATCGCATGCAGGTTTATAATAAGAAAACTACTGGAATGCACTGGCATATACATAAAGATGGTGCTCATTTTTTTCATGAGTTTAAGAAACAAGGCAAAGTCATGGAATGCGCCGTCGCTATAGGAGCTGATCCTGCCGTCTGTTACTCTGCAAGTGCACCCTTGCCTTTTGGAGTCGACGAATTTCTTTTTGCTGGATTTATAAGGAAATCACCCGTCCCCCTAGTTAAGTGTAAAACTGTTGATCTCGAAATTCCCGCAACGGCCGAAATCGTATTAGAAGGTTATATCGACCCATCAGAAATGCGCCTAGAGGGCCCCTTTGGTGACCATACCGGATATTACTCTCAAGATGGTGATTATCCAGTATTCAATATCACAGCTATCACACATAGAAAAAACCCGATTTATCTAACAACTATCGTTGGGAAACCTCCACAAGAAGACTTTTACTTAGGCAAAGCGACTGAAAGAATTTTTTTACCACTTATGAGAACTCAACTTCCAGAAATTGTCGACATGAATATGCCTGCAGAAGGTGTTTTTCATAACCTTGTTATTCTTTCAATAGACAAACGATTTCCTATGCAAGCAAGAAGACTAATGAGCGCCTTATGGGGAATGGGGCAAATGAGTTTTGTGAAAACTATTATCGTTTTCGATCAGGACGTTGACATTCAAAACAATAAAAAAATTATTGATACTTTATTAAATAAAATTGATTTAACTCGCGATCTATTTTTTTCTGAAGGTATTTTAGACGTACTCAACCATGCCTCTGATAAAGCTATTTATGGTTCCAAGCTTGGAATTGATGCAACAACTAAAATAGAAGGTGAGTATGAGCCAAAAATAAAACCCATAGATAATAGCAAGACAACCTCATCTTTATCAGAAAATGTCCTTGAAGTTTTTTTGGAGCTTACATCCTGTAAAATTTTAGAACCAAATGACTTTCATCAAGTTGCACTTGCTACGCTTAATAAAAAAACTTTACAACAAGGTTGTAAAATTATCGAAAAATTCATGAAAGACAAAAGGTTCTCTTCAATAACTATATTTGTGGTTTTAGAAAGTCATGAAAATGTCAATGATGCGTCGACTGTATTGTGGAAAATTCTTAATAATATAGACCCTAAAAGGGACATGTATATTTTTGGTAATAGGATAGGAATAGATGTAACATGCAAGACTGGAGATCCTGACTACAAACAAGATTGGCCTGCTGAAATTGAAATGTCGAATAATATAAAGAAAATTGTTGATCAGAAGTGGATAAAGATGTTCCATGAGTGGTAAAAATATTGTCGTCAAAGGCGCTCGTACCCACAACCTCAAAGATATTACAGCAACACTTCCGCGAAATAAGCTAGTAGTAATCACTGGGCTAAGTGGCTCAGGAAAGTCTTCTTTAGCATTTGACACTATCTATGCTGAAGGGCAGAGACGATATGTTGAGTCACTTTCAACATATGCGCGTCAATTTCTTGAACTAATGGAAAAACCCGATGTAGATTCTATCGAAGGTCTTTCACCCGCCATATCAATTGAACAAAAAACATCCAGCAGAAATCCACGTTCTACTGTGGGAACAGTAACTGAAATCTATGATTACCTTCGCCTCCTTTATGCAAGAATCGGTCGAGTATATTGTTATGAGTGTGATCAAAAGATTTCTTCCCAAACTGTCCAACAAATTGTAGATCAAGTAAAAGCAATCCCAGAAAAAACAAAAATAATGATTCTTTCTCCAGTTGTCAGTAAGCGAAAAGGGGAATTCAAAAAAGAACTTCAAGAGTTGCGTAAAAAAGGATTTGTCCGAGCCCGCATAAATGGTGAGGTTCGTTCTTTAGAAGAGGAAATTTTATTAGATAAAAAATTTAAACATACAATTGAGGTAGTAGTTGATCGACTCATTGTCAAAGAAAATATGGGCAATCGGCTTACAGACTCAGTTGAGATAGGACTTTTACAAGGAGCCGGTACTCTTGTTGTTAGCATTATTAAAGAAAAAGAAAAAAATGAAGAATTATTATTTAGTGAAAAATTTGCCTGCAATTACTGCAATATAAGTTTCCCAGAATTAGAACCACGGCTTTTTTCATTCAATAGTCCACATGGAGCTTGTACTTCTTGTGATGGACTAGGAACTAAAATGGTTATAGACCCAGATCTTATAGTGCCTAACCCTTCATTATCTATAAGAGAAGGCGCAATCCAACCCTGGGAAAAACGAACATCTGTAAATTTTCATCAAATGCTGGAAAGTATCGCAAAGCATTTTAAGTTTAAGCTCAATGCTCCGTTTAAAAACCTGGCTAAATCCGTTCAAGAAATTCTTTTATACGGATCAGGAGATGAATTAATTAAATACATATATGAAAGAAATGCTAAGCAAGAGTATTTTTCTGCAACTTTTGATGGGGTAGTACCAGACCTTGAAAGAAAATACCGCGAAACCGATTCCATTTCTATAAGAGAAGAAATCACAAAATTCATGCGCACCCTAGCATGTCAATCCTGTAATGGAACGCGACTAAAAAAAGAAGGAACTTCAGTTCGCGTAGGTGACTATAATATTATCAAACTAACCGAACACTCCATTACTGACCTATACGAGTTCTTCAAAACACTCAAATTATCAAAACAGGAAAACGATATTGCTCGACGTATTGTAAAAGAAATACATGAGCGACTTGGGTTTTTAATAAATGTAGGTCTCGATTACTTAACGTTGAATCGTTCTTCAGCAACTTTATCAGGGGGTGAAAGCCAAAGGATCCGACTTGCAACGCAAATAGGATCAAGTCTTATGGGAGTTTTATATGTTCTGGATGAACCAAGTATTGGACTCCACCAACGGGATAATGATCGACTCCTAAAAACTCTTGAAAAATTACGTGATATAGGAAATACAGTGGTTGTAGTAGAGCATGATGAAAAAACCATTCTCTCAGCAGATCACGTTCTTGACATAGGACCTGGTGCTGGAATCCATGGAGGCGAAGTTATCTATTCAGGAAAACCTAAAGACCTCCTAAAAGATAAGATTTCTCTAACGGGTCAATACCTTTCTGGTATGAAAAAAATAATAACGCCTACCAATAGAAAAAAAAGTAACGGCTCTTATCTAGAAATAAAAGGAGCCGAACAAAATAATTTAAAAAATATCACTGTAAAAATACCTCTTGGATGCTTGATATGTATCACAGGTGTTTCAGGGTCAGGTAAAAGTACGCTAATCATTGAAATCTTATACAAAGCTCTAGCTAGACACTTTTGGAAATCAACTGAGAAACCCGGCAAATACAAAACAATCGAAGGAATTCACCTAATTGATAAAGTAATTGATATTGACCAATCTCCCATTGGAAGAACGCCTCGATCAAATCCGGCTACCTATACGGGAGTATTTACCCATATCCGCGATTTATTTAGCCAGATACCTGAGTCCAGAACAAGAGGATATAAACCTGGCCGATTTAGCTTTAATGTTAAAGGAGGCCGCTGTGAACCTTGCCAGGGTGACGGAGTTCTAAAAGTAGAAATGCATTTTCTACCCGATGTCTTTGTTAAATGTGAAGTTTGCAGCGGAAAGCGCTTTAACCGTGAAACCTTAGAAATATTATATAATGGAAAAAATATTGCTGATATACTAGGAATGACTATTGAGGAAGCTAAAGATTTTTTTCAAAATATTCCTGCTATTCAATCAAAACTTAAAACTATTTCTGATGTAGGTCTTGACTATATACAGTTAGGACAAGCAGCAACTACTTTATCCGGAGGAGAAGCGCAAAGAGTAAAACTATCTAAGGAACTTAGTAAAAGAAGTACTGGTCGAACTCTTTATATTCTAGATGAGCCAACAACAGGACTACATTTCGCAGATGTTGATAATCTACTTAAGGTTCTCTCAAAGTTAGTTGATTCGGGGAATACCGTGATCATTATTGAACATAATATGGACGTTATAAAAACAGCTGATCATATTATTGATTTAGGCCCTGAGGGAGGAGAAAATGGAGGAGAAGTCCTCATAAAAGGGTCGCCTGAAGAAGTGATGAAAAACAAAAGATCTTACACGGGAAAATACCTAAAGGAACACATTGTCAGAAAAAATTAATTAAAAGTCTTTATATTAAATAACATGTATCTCTATTTATTTTTTTAAGAAGACGAAAATAATAAAAAGTCGCATCTATTAATTAAACATGACAACTCAAAGCACACACCTTAAAGCAAAACCTTCTATTTACTGTAAGCTTATATTTATTTTTACAATATTAATATCGTTAATATTTTCCACCTTATCTCCACTCGAGTCTGAAGCAGAAACAAAAAAATTAGCATTACAAAAACTTTCCTCAAAAGACAGTATTACGATAAAAAAAAATTACCCATATAAAAAAAACGCTCATTAAAAAAGGTGCGCTCTAAAAAAATTAACAAAAAAACAACTCAATTGTTTCAACCAAATGTAGAAAATATTGGAAATCATGGTAAATGGGTTCGTAAAAAACCACGAGGGAATTGGTCCATTATTTTAGGAGGACTAAGCTTAATGCGCCCAAGGTACAAAGGTTCTGACCAATATAAGTTTAATGGACTTCCTTTTATCGATATAAAATATAAAAAATCTTTCTTCCTCAATTTTCGCCAAGGCTTAGGAGCTAATATTTTTCATACGCCTAATTTCAAAGCTGGAATTGCATTGAATTTTTATGGTGACAGGGACGTTGATGACTCCGACAGCTTGAAAGGATTCCAAAGTATAGACAGTGGTGCAGATGCAGGTGCCTTCAGTTCTATTTCCTTTGGAAATATTTCAGCAAAAATAAAATTTCGACAAGACATATCAAATAATCATAATGGCCTATTAATTTCGGGGCGCATTGGTTACAAAGTTTCTTTATTTAAAAAACTACGAACGAATCTTAATATAGGAACAACGTTTGCTAATGATAAGTATACAAACACTTACTTTGGAATTAATAGCACTCAGTCAATAGCTTCCGGTCTCAAGGAATATAATGCAAGCAGCGGAATTAAAAGTATAAATACAGGGGTAAATTTTATGTATCCTTTTGATGACCATTGGTCAATGCTTACACTGTTAAACTATTCACAGCTATTAAATGATGCCGCAAGAAGCCCACTAGTAAAAGATTTAGGATCAAAAAATCAGATTTGGCTTGCACTTGGAGCTGCATATCGATTTTGAGTTAAAATAAGCAAAGAAAATTTACCCTCTTTTACTATAAACAAGGACCTATGAACTATTAAAAATTGATTATTTAAGGTGCTAGTGAAATATATTCAACTCTTAGCTCAAACCATATTATTGTCTATAGTTTTTCTTTTTGGAAATACTGAAGCAGCCTGTCTAAAGAAAGTAAAGACGCTTGAACTAAAACGGAACTACGCGGTTTCAATCGGTGGTATATGGGGTTATTTTGAAAAAAATTTCAACTTGAAGAAAATCCCTACTGAAGCAATTCAATTAGATTCCCGCATCAATAAACTTTTTTTTATTTTATATCACCTTTGTGAAACGCAGAATGGGGTCCCCTTAACACCATTGGCAATTTATCTATCAAAAAACATTTCACAAAAAGGCGAAGAACAATTTAAGGAAGAGCTTTTAGTCTTAGGAAAGACACCTCAACAGATTAAGGAGTGGTTTGATTTTTATAGTTATTCCAAAGATCATGCATCTAGAATTCTTTTAGGTTCTAAAATTCAGAAAGCGATAGACCTATCAACTAATTTAGTCACACGATACGTGCAGCTGGCTAGCACTATCCCAAATGAAAACAGGTCTAAAGAATCTGCTCAAAAAATAAAAACTCTGATAACTGATTTAGACAAATTGATAGTCAATCAACCTTATCTAAGTCAAGGGTTGAGAGAAACTTCGCATTTTCTTTATTGGGATATTTCGGAAGGTGATCTGGGATAATTATTTTTAAAAAGGATTAAAACAAAGACGAAATTAATTCATTTCTGTGGGTTCAATTCGTGCAAGAGCTCGGAAAAGCCTATCTTGGGCCTCAGCAAATTCATCATCAGGCAAGTCTGTATTAGAAAGTGCTTCTTCTGCTTTAGCTAAAGAAGCTTTTGCTCTTTCTTTATCAATCTCTTCTAAAAATTCTACAGCTTCGGCCAAAACGATAACGCGATTATCTGTAACCTCTAAGTACCCCCCACTAACAATCATATAGATTGTCTCGCGACCTTTATCTCCAACTAACTCATAGGAAAACCGGCCGGCACGCATTGTTGTCAGAAGAGGAGAATGATCATACAAAATACCAAGATCACCTTCTATACCAGGAACATTTACTTGGTCTACATCTTCATCCAACACAAGTCGTTCTGGTGTGACGATACTAAGTTGTAGTTTATTTTCAGCCACTCTTATTTTGCCTGAAGTTTTTTTGCTTTCTCGTGAACTTCGTCTAAACCGCCTACCATATAAAAAGCCTGCTCCGGAATATCATCCATATTCCCATCCAGTATTTCCTTGAAACCAGCTACAGTGTCTTCTACTTTTACATACTTTCCTGGAGAGCCTGTAAAAACTTCTGCTACGAAAAATGGTTGAGAAAGAAATTTCTGAATTTTGCGAGCCCGAGAAACTATTAATTTATCCTCTTCTGAAAGTTCTTCCATTCCAAGGATAGCGATAATATCTTGTAGATCTTTGTATCTCTGAAGAACAGTTTGAACATTGCGAGCTGTATTATAATGATCATCCCCCAAAATCTGAGGATCAAGAATACGCGAAGTTGAGTCAAGCGGGTCCACTGCTGGATAAATTCCCAACTCAGAAATACGACGATTAAGAACGGTAGTAGCATCCAAGTGAGAGAATGTTGTCGCAGGAGCAGGATCGGTCAAGTCATCCGCAGGTACGTACACTGCTTGAACAGATGTGATAGAACCCTTCTTGGTAGATGTAATACGTTCCTGTAAATTACCCATTTCTGTCGCAAGAGTTGGCTGATAACCAACCGCTGAAGGAATACGACCTAAAAGAGCTGATACCTCTGAGCCAGCTTGTGAAAAACGGAAAATATTATCCACAAAGAGTAGAACGTCCTGTCCTCCTACATCGCGAAAATACTCTGCACAAGTAAGACCTGTCAATCCAACGCGCATACGAGCTCCTGGAGGTTCGGTCATTTGTCCGTATATAAGAGCTGTTTTATCTATAACCTTCGACTCTATCATTTCGTGATAAAGGTCATTACCTTCACGGGTTCTTTCACCTACGCCGGCAAAAACTGAATACCCTCCGTGCTCAGCACCGATATTACGAATGAGTTCCATAATAAGGACAGTTTTACCAACTCCCGCACCACCAAAAAGCCCGGTCTTTCCACCCTTAAGATAGGGTTCAAGTAGATCAATAACCTTGATCCCAGTTTCTAACATTTCCATTTTGGTATCCTGTTCTTCAAAAGGCGGAGCATCTCGATGAATACTCCATTTTACTTCGGACTCAACAGGAGGCTTCTGATCTACTGGATCACCAACCACGTTTAGAATTCGCCCTAGCACTTTTTCTCCAACCGGTACTGAAATTGGCCCACCAGTATCTACTGCCTCCTGACCTCTAACCAATCCATCGGTAGGATGCATGGAAACAGTTCGAACTGAATTATCTCCAAGATGTTGAGCAACCTCGAGAACTATAGTCTCATTTTCATTCGATGGACTTTTAAGGTGAATCGCATTATAGAGTGCAGGAAGTTCTCCACCTTCAAAGTTAATATCTATTACGGGACCCATTATCTGAATGATCCTTCCTTTATTCATTCCCTTCCTACCTCCCTAGCTTTAATTTTACAATCAGGACTTAAGTGCTTCAGCCCCGTTTACAATTTCTATCAATTCTTTTGTGATGTAAGCTTGACGTGCTTTATTATAGGTGAGCGTAAGGCCACCTATCATTTCTCCTGCATTCCGGCTCGCGCTATCCATCGCAGTCATCCTTGCTCCATGTTCACTCGCACTGGATTCCAAAAAAGCGCGGTAAACTTCCACAGTCATATACCTTTCAAGCAAAGTATTTAAAATAGCTTCCTCTTCGGGCTCATAGATATAGTCAACAACACTCATGCTTGATTTCCCTGTATCTAAATTTTCTGGCACAATTGGAAGAAGCTGCTCTAAAATAACTTCCTGTTGCATTACAGATTTAAATTCATTGTAAAGAACATAAACACGATCAATCGATTTTTCAGAGAAAAGAGTCGAGAGAGTTGAACCTATTTCAGTTGCCTTTAGATAATCAAAATCACGAGTCCACCCTGAATGGTCATGCAAAATTTTGTTTTCTCGATTTTTGAAAATAGTATGCCCTTTTTTTCCAGCAGTAATAAGTTGGACCTCCTTATCACTATTTTCACTTATAACTTGTTGGGCTTTTCGAATAATACTTCCATTAAAACTTCCACATAATCCTCGGTCAGACGTAATTACAAGAACGAGCCAACGTTTCCCTTCTCTATCATCAAGAAGGGGGTGTGTGTCATGGTTACACCTAGCTGAAAGGTGATGCAGAACATCCATAAGCTTAAGAGCGTATGGGCGCGCAGATATGATAGCCTCTTGCGCTTTCCGAAGTTTAGATGCCGAGACAAGTTTCATCGCCTTGGTGATCTGCTGAGTATTTTTCACACTCTTAATTCGTCTTTTAATATCTCTGAGGTTTGGCATTTTAAAACAACTTATCAGATAAAAAAAAATAACTGAAAATACTTTTATAAAAATTCTCTCAAAACTAAGCCTGAAATAAACCTTTATACTCCTTAACTAACGATTTTATTTTTTCTTCCATTGCATCATCAAGTTTCTTTTCTTTCTCGATACTTTCAATGATATTTTTGTGTTTCTCATTAATAAATTTCAAAAAACTAACTTCAAACTTCTTAATATCTTTAACTGCAATATCATCAAGCAAGCCCCTAACGCCTGAAAAAAGTGAGATCACCTGCTCTGCAACTGAAAAAGGCCTATACTGATCCTGCTTTAGAATTTCGACGAGACGCTCACCTCTGAAAAGCTGAGCTTGAGTTGCTGCATCAAGGTCACTGCCAAATTGAGCAAAAGCTGCCATTTCACGGTATTGCGCGAGATCTAGACGCAATTGCCCTGCGACTTGTTTCATAGCTTTAACTTGAGCCGAACCCCCGACTCGAGATACGGATAGTCCCACGTTAATCGCCGGGCGCACACCGGAGAAAAATAAATCTGACTCAAGGTAGATTTGTCCATCAGTTATAGAAATAACGTTTGTAGGTATATAAGCTGAAACATCACCAGCTTGTGTTTCAATAATAGGGAGTGCGGTTAAGGATCCTGCACCCAATTCATCACTCACCTTTGCAGAACGCTCCAGAAGCCTGGAGTGAAGAAAGAAAACATCTCCTGGGTAAGCCTCTCGTCCAGGAGGTCTTCTCAAGAGTAGTGATAGCTCACGATACGCAGCTGCTTGTTTTGAAAGATCATCATATACGATCAGACCATGCTGCCCATTATCACGAAAATATTCGCCCATAGCACAACCCGCGTATGGTGCTAAAAACAGCATAGGAGCAGGCTCGCTCGCAGATGCAGATACAACAATTGTATATTTCATTGCATCGTGCTCTTCCAATGTTTTTACCACACGTGCAACAGTTGACCGTTTCTGCCCGACAGCTACGTAAATACAAAAAACGTTTTTCCCCTTTTGATTAATTATCGTATCAATAGCAACAGCTGTTTTTCCTGTTTGGCGATCACCAATAATTAATTCTCGTTGGCCACGGCCTACGGGAATCATCCCATCTATTGCTTTAATACCAGTCTGCAAGGGTTCATGAACCGATTTTCTGTCGATAACACCAGGGGCAATTCGTTCGATAGGCCCAACATTTTTTGCCTTAATGGGTCCTTTACCATCAATAGGTTCACCTAGGGCGTTGACCACACGACCAACCATTTCAGGCCCGACAGGAACTTCCATGATGCGCCCAGTTCGTTTTACTTCATCGCCTTCTTTAACTTCGTCATCAAATCCAAGAAGAATAGCACCTACGTTGTCTTCTTCAAGGTTCAAAACCATGCCCACCAAATTTCCGGGAAAAGAAAGGAGCTCTCCGGCCATAGCGTTTTCAAGGCCATGAATTCGGGCAATACCATCTCCAACGGAAATTACTCGACCGGTCTCTTTAAGCTCTATACCTTCCTCAAAGCCTTCTATCTGTTTTTGTATAAGGGAACTAATTTCATCCGCACGCAAACTCACTTACGCCACCTCCTCTTTTTCTATCGTTCGTTTCAATATAGCTAATCTGTTTTTGATTGTGGCATCTGCAACTTGATCGCCTACTTGAAGCTGGATACCTGCAATTAAGGACTGGTCTTCTGTTGTTTCGATAAGAACAGTCTTTCCCAAAATCCGGTTAAGCCCAGTTTTTAATTTTTCTATATTCTCACTGGTTAATGGATGAGCTGATATAACACTTACCCTAACTTGATTTAGCCTTTCATCTACAACTGCTTCGAAATAATCAGCAATATTTTTCAGGAATAAAATTTTTCGTCGCTGAACGAGAATTCCAAGTAAATTACGTACAACAGTTTCTATTTTAAGTCGATCGCACAATTCGCTTACCAGTGCATTTTTTTTAGCTACAGAAATACCAGGGTGAGAAAAAAAACCCTCTAACTTTATATCAGTATCAAAGGCATCTCCAAAGTCTTTCAAATTGCCTAACGCACGTCTAAGTGCACTCTCATCGGCAATACTACCAGAAAGGGCTTTCGCATATCTCTTACTTATAACATTTTCAATCATAGTAACTTATTGAGCCAACTCAAACTCCCTTGCTTTCCATTTCTCGCAGGACTTCTTCTATGGACTCATCGATTAATCGTTTTTTATCATCCTCACTTAATGATTTTTTAATTACTTTTTCTGTGGAAGCCATGGTTAAAGCCGCAGTGTAACTACGTATCTCATTAAGTAATTTATTTCTGGTGATTTGTATTTCTTGTTCGGCATCATTTTGCATTTGTCGAACTTTGATCTGAGTATCCTGAATGGATTTTTCTTGGATTTTTTTTGATTCACCCCCAGCCATTTGAATAATGGTTTGGGCCTTTTCGTGGGCACTTTTTAGTTCCCTACCC
>JABHTG010000028.1 GCA_018697205.1 Nitrospina sp.
ATTTTTTGGATTTCCGGGTGAAACAAGGGAAGAGGCGGAAGACAGCAAAAGTTTTGTGCTCAAGAATCGAGACCACGTGCATTCTTTAGGTTTTATGACCTACGTGCTTGGGAAGTATTCACCCGTTGCATTTGAACCTGAGAAATATGGCGTGAGTTATTATAAAAACCCGGAATGGGATCTTGCGATGGACTATTATTTCACATTGAAAGAAGGATTGAATATTAAGGAGGCCCTAGATGTATTTGAAGAATTTGAACGGAACCATGATCCAAAATGGGATTTACGCACTTGTGTTCGTGAGTATGTCTATCTTTACATAGAGCACTTTGGGAATAATAGCCTTCCTCAATTAAAAATGCGATCGGACCAGCAAAAAGAAAACCACCATACCTCGGTAGGCATGGTCTAACTAAAATATATACTCCAAAAATTGGTCACTATGACAACTCCCACCGCAATCCACCTGCATTCTAATCTTCATGTAGCAGTTTCATCCACCTCCTTTTCAAAAAACTTAGACCTTCGAAAAAAATTAAAGAAAAAATTTTTAAACTCTTTTTTCAACGAATCAAGTCTCGAATTTTCTGAACAAGAACTATGCAATTTTTTAAAAAATGCAGATGCAGCCATTGTTGGAGCAGAATTTATTACAGAAAAAGTGCTCAGTGAAGCGAAACGATTAAAAATAATTTCAAAGTATGGAGTAGGTTTAGATAATATCAATCTGGAATCATTAAAAAAAAGAAATATCACCTTAGGTTGGACAGGTGGCGTAAATCAAAGATCCGTTTCAGAGCTAACTCTATGTTTTATGTTAGGGCTTTTTAGAAATGTATTTCAATCTGCATTTAAATTAAAAAATACAAGATGGGAAAAAGATGGAGGGCAGCAACTAACAGGAAAAACAATCGGGATTGTTGGATGTGGTCATATTGGATCCGATCTCATTAAACTCCTCACCCCTTTTAAATGCAGTCTTCTGGTTAACGATATCGTTGACAAATCGCAATTTTGCCTTAATCATAGAGCAATACAGACCAATATAGAAACCCTGGTTTCTGAATCAAATCTCATATCTTTACATGTGCCTTTAACAACTCTAACCAAAGATATGGTTGATGAAAAGTTTCTCAGTAAAATGAAATCCGATGCCTACCTAATAAATACTAGTCGGGGAGGGGTTGTAAATGAAAAGGAGCTCAAAAAAGCTCTAGAACAAAAAAGAATTGCTGGAGCCGCTATCGATGTCTTTGCCGAGGAACCTCCAAGCGATGAAAAATTTATCAAGCTTCCTAACTTGGCGAGTACCCCACACATAGGAGGAAACGCACGAGAAGCTGTTGAAGCCATGGGACTTTCTGCAATAGACCACCTTACAGCATTTTTTAAGAGATGCCCTAGTCCTAGCTAGGAGGTACAACCAAACTGCTTACAAAGGACAAAGCCAATCCTAATTAATAAATCAGAACAGTATTAAAAAATACTAATCTGTCTATTCTATGCTGTGTTCAAGATCAGCAATATTTTGTGTTTAGCTTTGCCTTTTGGGATCAGTTTTTCCAACACGGGAACGTCTAAAAAAGCTATTGCTCATTATTTGTTTGCCGTGAAAAATTAGGTAGGGCATCAATATGAAATTTCTAACGACCCCTAGATAAATATTATTCAACGGCTACACCTACCGCAACAAACTATCGTTCAAGGTAATATATGCAAATTGCTCCAAAGACCACGGATGTTTTCCCCTCGATGCATGGGAAATTTAAAAGGGTCAAAAAACTTCTCAATCCCTCTATCCGAGGCATGAAAAAATAATTCATATAAACCTTAATTTGTATGCGGTGGTAATTCTAGCTCGTATGTTCAATGCCATATTCGAGATCGGCAGAATTGTGAGACTCGTCGTTTGTAAAAAATGGAGATGGAGTTAAATATTTTTCGGTATATTCCTGTTTGAGTTCATCAAAAATCTTTTGCCCTTCTGGAGTGCTTGCCTCAGCTTTTTCTATATCCTTCCAACGGTCCTTTGGCATCTTCACATAATAGACAAAACATTTCTGCAAACCTTCAATTTCTTCAGGTAAATACTGCTTTTGCGCCAGCATAGGTTTGTCAGTAAGAGCTTTGGTAATAGTATCGGGAGTGACCAATCCCATCTCCTCACATAATTTTCGGAGCGGAGTTCCGTGAAAAGGAACAAAGGAGTAAAGGTTTTGGTTGTGAG
>JABHTG010000027.1 GCA_018697205.1 Nitrospina sp.
CCACGTACCACCAGCAAAGTTTCTTGTTCCAAATGATTGCTTTGAGTTCATGATAATTCGCCTTATATCTCCCGAATGGCAATGGCGAGGCAGGTTCGGGAGTAGAGCCTGTCATCGCTTTAGCTGCACTTGTATCCCGCCCGCAAGTTGTTGATTAAATCGGCGGTAAATTTGGGCATAAAAAAACCCGACTCAGCTTTAGCTAAGACGGGAACGTATTCTCGTTTTAGCTGAATTTATTAAACGCCCGCAAGCTGATTCAAATCGGCGTTATTTAAACAATTATAGTATAAATAGATCGTTATTCAAGGCTTTTGTCATCTATGATACAGTTTTAAGTCAATACAAATTGACTTTACCAAACTGGTTCTTACATTCTCGACATTCCCACTTCGGCGAGTCCTCATCAATACAACAACCTCCTGTTGCGAATTTCCCATTCTTTATCTGTTGGATTGCATCAGGGGCATCAATAAATCCATAATGGATAAGCAGTACGTCGTTTGAACCACACTCAGGGCATCTTCTATTTTTTCGTTTTGTCATTGGATGGAGAAATGAGCCAAAAGTCGGTACTAAAGCTAAAAACCGGTAAATTCAATTTCAAGGATACTATATTCAGTCATGGTTGGGTATTTCTTGAACCTTATTACTGGGACAATAAGAGTGGGTCCCTTGGTTTAATTTTAAAACTTAAAAACTCAAAACTTTCACAGATACGTATATCATTTAAAAACAAAGTTTTGATCATTAAAATTGAAGTGGCAAGGGGATCTATCGATGCAGACGACAGAGATAAGATAAAAAAAACAGTTCGGCATATATTCAGGTTGGATGAGGATTTAAACCGATTTTATGCTATTTGCAATAAAGACTCCGAGTTAAAATTCGTATGCAAAAACCAGTGCGGAAGATTGCTACGTTCGCCCAGCATTTATGAAGACATGGTGAAAACAATTTGTACCACGAATTGCAGTTGGTCCAACACAGTATCAATGGTTTCCAATTTATGTAAGCTTGAGGCGGGGTGTTTCCCTGCACCAGAGACAATTGTTAAAACCGGAGCTAAAAAGTTAAAGGAATTTTATCGAGTCGGCTATAGAGCAGAATCGATATACGAACTTGCCAAAGCAGTGTTTGAAAAAGAATTTGATCCTGATTCTCTATTGAAAGAGAAAAATATCGAAGAAACGAGAAAAAGACTAATGGTGTTTAATGGTATAGGTAAATATTCTGCAAGCCATATCCTGATGTTAGCAGGGCACTACTCTGATATACCCATTGACTCAGAAGTAACAGGTTACATAGAAGAAACATATTTTTCTGGCCTGAAGGTATCGGAAAAAGAAATTTTTGACCTATTTGAAAAATATGGGGAATGGAAATACCTTGTCTTCAAGTATAAAAGAATTGGAAGAAAGCGAGGTTCTGAAAATAGAATTTAACAATCAACAGCCACTTTTGTTTAGATTCAGGGTTGTATTAACCAACCCAATCTACATTTTCTTTAGTTGCCAGGATATGCACATATATCAGAGGAAACTGTTCCAGATCAGAACTAAAGAGTTCTATCCTTGTCATCCACTGTAAAGGAACATCGGGAATTGTTATTTTGTGCTTATAATTTAAGGTGAATAGAGTTTCTTTCATAAAGTTATGGTTTCGATTTGTCACGGGACTATAGTATCGAGATTAAGTCTAATAACGGCTGGTTATCAATTTATCCCAAAACGAATTATTGGCTCTCCATTGTGAGTAGGGCCTCTTATTTCCTTGGTACATGCCACTATCAAAAAAAACGTCCCCCGACTTGACGAATTTAATCCATGTTTCAAAACTGATCGGATCTCCAAATACTATTGACTCGTAAAGACCTTCTTTATTTTTTATACACTTGAACCATCCCTTCTGATTGAATTTTTTCTCAAGTTTTTTTTTTAGTGACTCCTTTTTCCATAAAGCTATAGTTAAATTATCTATCTGTAGATTAGCCGGTATTATCGAAAACTTTTCTTTTCTTTGGTCTTTGCTAAAATTATATTGTGCAAGGATATTACTATTTTGATCTATAAGTAGAATTTGTCCGAACTGATTGATTTTTTTTATGACAGGAGCCGGTTTACCAGACCAAGATAGACGCCCCCCCTTTTTTTTGTTAGGTTGTCCGAAAAAAGCTAAAAAATTATCTCTTGTGAAGTTGTAATCCTTATCCTTATAAATGTAAGAGTCTGCTGACCAGTCACCAAAAGTTGTTTTACTACCGGTATGATTTTTCATTTCATATCCATAGAGGTCGGGAGAATTACTGGCATTGGCTTTAACTCCCATCATTCTCTCCAGCCAGTGCCCACCTTTACCGTCGTGGTCAACATTCATCCTGCTTGTATCCGCCCTTTTGCCCTTTACATTTTTATTGAATAAAGCAATGATTTTCTCTTTGTCTCCCATATCCAATGCTCCTATCCGGTGGGTAAAAAAGTCTATTTTTTCAGCAGCCTCATTCACTTCCTTTTAAAATGCAACTATTTTTTTCCTATAGAAAAACATGTATTTAATGGTATGATTGCAGGGTTACTAGCAGGATAACTTATAGAAATAACCCTTATGAATATGGAAGTTAGAAGAAAATATATCAGGGAGAAAAGATTGCGGTTGGGGCTTTCGCAACTCGAGTTTGCACAATTGCTGGGATTAAAAAATAACGGTGAAAGAACGGTTGGGGGTTGGGAACGCGGTGAACATAATCCTTCTGAAGCCAAGTGGCAACAGATTAATAAAATCAATGCCCACGTTCCATTTAGACAGACGAAAGACTCGGCACACTCATTCAAGTTTATAGATTTATTTGCAGGAATTGGTGGGGTCAGAATTCCTTTTCAACAGGCTGGAGGTAAATGCGTATTTACTTCTGAGAGGGACAAGTTTAGCCAAAAAACCTATGCGACAAATTTTGGTGAAATGCCATCGGGAGATATAAGCAAAGTTCCAGCAAGTACCATTCCCGATCACGATATATTATTAGCAGGATTCCCATGCCAGGCTTTTTCGCAAGCAGGATTAAAACTTGGATTTAATGATTCGCGGGGCACAATGTTTTTTGAAATCCAGAGAATTTTGGCAGAGAAAAGACCCAAGGCCTTCATGCTTGAAAATGTAAAACAACTTAGAGGGCATGATAAAGGAAGAACTCTGGAAACAATTATTGACATATTGGAGGGGACGAGCCCTCAGGAAATTCCTGATGATGTTCCGATGTCGGATGATGCAAGAAAAGCTCTAGCTGCAAAACTGAACTATCAGGTTTTTTGGAAAGTGCTAAGGGCTGGAGATTTTGGCATTCCACAAAACAGGGAACGTATTTTTATTGTCGGTTTCGATCTGGATTATTTCGGTGAACATATCGATTTTGAATCATATTTTTCCTGGCCTTTAGCTCCCCGTTCACCCACCCGCCTTGGAGATATTCTGGAAGACTCAGCTAAAATTGATCCCCGCTATACCCTTTCAGAGAAATTATGGGTTGGTCATCAAAAGCGGAAAGAGAAGCATAAATTAAAAGGGAATGGTTTCGGATATTCTCTTTTTAATAAAGAAAGCGAGTATGCGAATACTATCAGCGCAAGGTATTATAAAGATGGCAGCGAAATTCTTATTGATCAAAGTGATATTAAAAAGAGACCTAGAAAACTTACACCACGCGAATGTGCTCGACTTCAGGGTTTTCCAGAAAATTTTATTGTGAACGCTGTTTCAGATGGTCAGGCCTACAAACAGTTTGGAAACTCGGTATGCGTTCCTGTAATACGTGCCGTTGCAAACAAGATGATCACAGCAGTAGAACTAGCTAATGCCTTAAAAGAAACTGTACCAACAACCTCCGTAAAAAGAAAAAGAAGAAAAAAGCAGTTGGAATTGTTTGTTTAACAAATAAGCAGGCCTCGGTAATGACCGATATTGTTGATCCGGCAACAAGAAGCCGGATGATGTCTGGTATAACAGCGAAAAATACCAAACCGGAGCTGATTATAAGAAAGCTCCTTTTTAATTCCGGTTTCAGATACAGGTTACACAACCGTTCCCTGAAAGGCACTCCTGATATTGTTTTAAAAAAATACAGCGCAGTCATTTTTGTAAATGGTTGTTTCTGGCATGGTCATAATTGCCATCTTTTTAGACTACCAAAATCAAGGACTGGTTTTTGGAAGACAAAAATACAATCTAACAGTAAAAGAGATACTCGTAACAGAAAATTACTTGCCAAAGAAGGATGGCGGGTTGGAGTGGTTTGGGAATGTGCTGTGAAAGGTAAAATCGCAAAAACACCCGATCTGATAATTTGTAAAATCAGAGATTGGTTAAATTGCAATAAGGCTATGCTTGAAATTACAGGTAAACTGGAGACGTAATTGTTCTATTAATCAAACCAGATAATTTTGCAGGGAAATGTGCGGGGTTCTTTTATGTAGAAAACAGTGCGCACTGGATCCTTTCAACGCGACCAGATTTTCTAAGGAAAGCATCACCCATACCATTAAGAGTCTCAGCCCCGGACTGCCCCATGATAATCCCGCTTTCAACTGCTCCTCTGCACTTTAGAGCTAATTGGGCGGGGAGGTTAGATCTGACGGTAGTGCTAATATTGTCAGCGCTTGGTCTTTGAGTGCCAATAATTAAATGTATTCCAGAAGCTCGAGCCTTTTGCGCGATTCTTTTAACTTTTGTTTCAATATTTTTGCGAACCTCGGGTTCTGACATCAGGTCCGCATACTCATCGATTACGACAACCCATCTGGAAAGTTTCTGGTCACTCTCAACTATCTCTGGAAGCTCATTAGACTTGCTTGCCTTATCTAGTTCACCTAAAATAGCTAGATTACGAAAAATATTTGGTATTAACACCCTCGGCAATTAATTAAATATTCCTGATTCCTCCTTCTATTTGTTAAATGGTCTGCCAGAAATAACAAAAAATGAAGAAATTTTTTATTTTATTAACCATATATTTAATTTTAATAAATCCGCTTACCGTGGGTTCAGTGTTCCCCTTAGAAAATAAAAAACTAGAGGTTGTTTCGAATCTAGATCTTCAAAAATTTCAAGGAACCTGGTATGAAATTGCTCATAATCCTTGGTTCCCAGAAAAAGGTTGTTTCTCTATGATTGCTCATTATAAATTAACTGACGATAACCAAATAAATGTCACCAATATTTGTCGCAAAAATGGTTTTGATGGAGAAATTAGTAAAGTCACCGGAATAGCTTGGTTGGTAAATCCAAAAATAAAAGCTAAATGGGAAGTACAATTTATATGGCCCTTTACACTTGATTATTGGGTGATTGACTTGGAAGAAAATTACAACTATGCCGTTATTGGAGAACCAGAAAAAGAAAACCTTTGGATTCTTAGTCGAAAACCTATTATAGAAAAGGGAATCTTATCTAAAATCATTGAAAACACGAAGATCAAGGGTTATGACCTTTCCAATTTAATTTTAACCCCCCAAGATCCTCTTTATAGTAAATGTTTAGCACAATGGGTTGAAGATATTGATAAACAACAGGTTGCCCTGACTTGTTAAATCTTGGTTTTGAATCTAGTTAATAAATTTCAAGTGTATGATGAAAGCTATCAAGTTTAATAATAAAATTTTTCTTTCTTTGTCTAAATTATTAAAGCAGGGATTAAGTCCTGTTAAATTATCCTTGGTCATTGCTCTCGGTATAACTTTGAGTGTTTTTCCGATATTAGGCACCACCACTCTAATTTGTACTTTTGTAGCACTTTTGTTTCATCTAAACTTACCTGCAATTCAGCTTGCTAATTATGCGGCGTTTCCTTTGCAAGTTATTTTGTTCTTTCCATTTTTAAAACTTGGAAAGATTATTTCACAAGTTTCCTTAGCCCCGATTTCTAAGACTCAATTGATTGCAACTTTTGAAGAGGGTTTTTTTTATGCTATTCAAGAATTATCTCACTATTTAATAATTTCATGCTTAGGTTGGCTTTTAGCAAGCGTCCCTATATTTATTATTTTATTTTTTTGTTTATGGGCAATTTAAAAAAACTATAGACCTATTTTAGTGATGTCAGAAGGTTCTCATAAAACACATCAAACATAAAAAAAGATAGATATGATTATCGATAAATACACAAAAACTTCTTGGACTATACTTGCGATCACTTTATTTATAGTTTCAGAAATAGGTTTTAAAACCTTCCAGCCGAGTGGCGGCAAGGGGCATGTTTATATGCGTAATAAAAAAAGGAGAGAAAATTAGTCACCTGCATTCAACCATCACCATCGTCAATACCGTCTTTTCTTCCACCAGTACCACCTCGGTAATATGATTCTGCTCGCCCCGACGATTTAAAACAATGGGTTACGGTTTAGGCCGTAGCCCTTTTTTTGTTTGGGCTAGCGTTTGCCCCCTCTTAAACGCCTTCTCCCCTCCACTTTGTTTATACCCACCAATTAACGTAGAATAACTTGATCCTTCATACAATAGAGGACCTTATGTCTGGGAACGTAAAGTTAAGTTTGCTAGTTCTACTCTTTTTCCTGAGTAGCTGTGCTGGGGGAGGCGGCATTAGTAGAAGTCAATGTGGTTCTGAACAAGATTGCAATCATCATATTACGTATTGGCAGAATGCAATTGACGCTGTTGTCCAGGCAAACTTCCCTAACGAAAAATTTAACGCTATTGTTCATTACAAAGATTTTAAAAATGCTTGGGTTACCACTGGGAGAAATATAAATATAACTGCATTACTGTTAGATACCTTGAACTTTAACCAAATGGTAGCGGTTGCTGCGCATGAAATTGCTCATTTAAAAATTAGCAGTAGTAATCATCTTGAAGTAGACCAAGTGGGCGTCGATTATTTAATAAAAACAGGAATGCATAAAAAGGACTTTCTTGTACTTTTGTATTGGATGCAAGGATACTGCATGGAAAACCATGATGATAGTTGTTCAACTTATTACACATACTTAGTAAGAATCGATAATATAGAAAATTCGATGAGTGATACTGACTGGCGCCTGGCATTACCAGAGTTGGAAAGTTTGCTAAAAATTGCCGACGCTGATAGGAAAAAAGCTGGCGGTGGAGAATAAAGAGAGTAATTTTTATCACCCTCTAACCTCATTCATCACCTTGCCTAATTCCTGCCGACTAGCATAAAATAAGCTCATCCTTCAACAAAAAGAGCGGGGGCATATGAATACCAAGCAACTAATGCATAGTTCGACCTCATTTTTTTTATGTAGAATTTTATTTCTTCCACCACTTGCCAGCTTCTTAACATTCATATGCATAAAGTATAACTTTACTTTGACCCTGAAAGGTGTTGATTTGATATTTTTTGGAGGTCTATTTTTCGTTTTTGCAATTAGTATAAGCACGGCTAATACCAGACGTTTTCAAGCAATTGAAGAGCTAGCGAATTTATGGGCATTAGCAATGAGTTTTTGGCGAACAGGAAGAAGACATTTGTCTGAAGAGGACAAAGAAAAATTGCAATATGAATTGAGAGAATTTGTAGAAAAATTAAGATTTCTTTTTCATGTTGATGTAGTTGGTGAAGAGGCTAAAAAGAGACTTGCTGACATTGATGATTTCTTTAATGAAATTAGTTTGATTGTTGAAAAATTTAGAAAAACAGAGAAGGTAAGCGCACCAGAGCTTGCTTGTCTTTTGGGTTGGTTCGAAAAAATGTACTCGAGTTTTGAAAAGTTGCTTGCAATTAAAGAAAATAGAACTCCAAGAACATTAAGAATTTTTCTTGACTGGGCCTTGGTAGCGGGTGTGCTAATCTTAAGCCCTCAGTTTGCAATATTGGGTCTTTATGGCATTTTTGCTTCTTTTTTAATTATGTGCTTCCTCATTATATTGATAAAAGTTCAAAAAATGCTTGAGTATCCGTTCGGGAAAAATATGGACCACATAGATTTGCGGATGAGAAACAAGGCATACAAAAGAATAACATGAGCCTATGGAGTGGAACTCTTGCTTTGGGAGCAGGGGCTCGAGAACAACAAAAAAAGACTGTGCTAAATTTGTGACAATCTGATCGGCACTTCTTGGCATTTAGTGATACAACACGCAACGACCATCACCGTAAGTATAATTAAAATAATATTTTAACAAACTACTCCCTTGCTTTTGGAGCAGGGGGTCAGGTTCAAATCTTATTGCCCCGACCATTTAAAACAATATTCCTCTGCAGATTCCAAGAGTAAGAGGGTATATTTTTCTTTTAACCCATCCCATAATGTGGTAAGGTTTGGGTAATGGATCGGTTGTGAAAAAATTTTGCTGTGTTTGTTTAAAGTACATGCAGGGTAATTTAGG
>JABHTG010000016.1 GCA_018697205.1 Nitrospina sp.
GTTGTTTGGCTGTAGTAGACAGGTGCTTCGCCTGACGAGCCAGGTCTTCGTCTTGCGTCAATATCGCTCCTCCTCCTCCCGTAGTAATGATTTTGTTTCCATTAAAACTTAAAGCCGAAACTCTTCCCCAGCAACCTGTATGCCTCTCCTTGTAAGTCGACCCGAGAGATTCAGCGGCATCTTCAACCAATTCAACCTTGAAGCGTCGACACACACTTGAAACCGAATCGAGGTCAACAGGATGGCCAAAGGCATGAACAACGATCAAAGCTTTAATCCGTCGACCAGATGATTTATTAAAACATTCTCCATGTTTTATTTCTGAAATTTGTTCAAGGTAGGATTCTAGGCTTGCCGGACCAACGCCTAAAGTCTGCTCTTCGCAATCAACAAAATGAGGCACGGCATTACAATAAGAGACCGCATTGGCAACCGCTACAAAAGCTAATGCAGGAACCAAAACCTCATCATCTTTTTCAACACCACAAAGGTGTAAACAAAGATGTAATGCGGCGGTCCCACTTACTACCGCGATAGCAAACTTAGCCCCTGTTGTTGCCTGAAGTTGGTCTTCAAATTCATCTACATATTTTCCTACAGAAGAAACCCAACCAGTGTCCAAGCATTCCTTAACATATTCCCATTCTTTCCCACAAAAAGATGGTTGATGAAGAGGAATCGGCATCCCAGATTCTTTTGGCAGACACTGTTTAATCGCTTTTACAATGGATGCTGGTTCCATGAATTTTTAGATATTGTAAGTATTCGGTTTATATAATTTTAAATTGCTCGGGTTAGAAAACCAGGCAATCGTTTCCTCTAAACCTTTGATGAACCCTGCGCGCTCTCCATAAACTGGAGTCCAGTTAAGAATTTCCTTTGCCTTCAAGTTGCATGCCCAAAGACGCTCGACCTCACTGTTTTCTGGTCTCACACGCTGGCCTTCTTGCTCAATTTCTATCTGGACTTTCATGACTTCTGAAATTAATTTCACTACCTCCCCGATTGAAACCTCAAAATTGCTTCCAAGGTTAATAGTATGACCAATGCAATTGTCAGACCTTGCCGCTAGAAAAAATCCGCGCACAATATCAGAAACATAATTAAAGTCTCGGGTAGGGGTCAAAGAACCTAGCTTGATTATTTTTTGTCCGCTTGCGATTTGAGCAATAATGGTGGGGATTACTGCACGCATAGATTGACGAGGGCCATAGGTGTTAAAAGGTCTAATAATACAAACCGGTGTATCGTAAGAATGAAAATATGACATTGCGAGTTGATCGGCTCCAATTTTTGATGCGGAATATGGTGATTGCCCCTGCAATGGGTGCTCTTCTGTTATCGGGACAAATTTAGCGGTACCATATACTTCGCTTGTCGAGGTTTGAATTATTTTTTTAACCCCCAACTCGTATGCAGCTTGAAGTACATTCAAAGCACCTTTTATATTTGTGTCTATATAGGTACTAGGAGACCGATAGGAAAAAGGAATAGAAATTAGCGCCGCAAGGTTCATTACTACATCACATCCCTCCATGATTTTTCTAACACCGAAGGGATCTCTAATATCTCCTGCCACTACGTCCAACTCTTCTCTATAATCCTTGCAAATAGTATCCAACCATCCCCATGAATTAAAAGAGTTATAAAGAACCAATGCGCGGACATCACAACCCTCTCTAAGTAATGCTTCTACCAAATGGGAACCAATAAACCCGTCCGCTCCAGTAACTAAAATTTTTCCAGAAATTTTATTCATTAAACTCCTGATCAGTTATAGCTAGAAAAAATGACTCCGCTCTAGTCATTATCCTAAACTTTTTATAGCCGCGTGGATTGGGTCACTCTTAATACCAGTGATAATTTCCGCCCTCCCCAATTGGGGAATCAGCACAAATCTTGATCCTATTGCAATTCGTTTTTTATCTTTTTTTAAATTTTCGTAAATCATTCCTTCTAACGTTGACGGGTCAACATGAATCTGCTCCATATCAATAGAAGTGGGCAGATGAAATTTCTCTAAAATTTGACGATGAAACCCAACCCGGTCCCAACCATCATTATAATAATTGTCTGCCAAATGAGCTGCAGCCATCATTCCTAAGCAAACCGCTTCGCCATGCCTATAAATTTCATTGCTTGTACCTGTAGCCATTTCTATAGACTGCCCTATGGTATGGCCGTAATTTAAGTTTAGGCGAATTCCTTTTTCTCGAACATCTTCTTGCACATGATCTAATTTAATTTGCACAGTTCTTTTCACCATCTCAATTAATTGGTCTGGGTCACGGTCCATGATACTTTCGGAGTTATCCAATAAATATTCACAAAACCCTGCATCCTTGATAATAGCTGATTTGACTACCTCTCCCATCCCAGATCTAAAGTCTCTCTCTGGAAGATTCAACAAAAATTCAATATCTATTAAAACAGCTTGTGGGTGGTAATAGGTTCCAATTGCATTGATAGTTTTATTATGATTGACTGCGACTTTCCCACCTATAGCACTGTCGACTTGGGCAGTCACCGTAGTCGGAATATTTAATAGATTCATTCCACGCAGAAAAGTTGCAGCGGCAAACCCACCTACATCTCCTACGATTCCACCTCCCACAGCGATTAAAGTTGAGTCGCGTGTAATTTCATTACTTTCTAAATTATCCAAAATGTTTAATGCCGTATAAATTGTCTTATTAGCTCTCCCTCCCTCCATAAAAAAAACAATAACTTCAAAACCATTTTTTTTAAGGTCGGTTTCTAACTGCAAGCAATAACCTTCTTTAAAAAAGGAATCGCATAAGATAAAAACTCTCTTCGATTCTGTAATTGATGAGATTCTTTCTGCTATGCCACCTAAACTAGAACCAATGATAATAGGATATGTCACCCCATCCAAGCTAGCTTCAATGACACTGGGTTCTTTGACTTTTTTATAGAGATCCATTCCGCGTGTTTTAATATTTCTTTCTGATTTCATCTTTTAGCATCTGCTCCTTGGCTTTGATGTAGTCTTCCTCTATATCTACCGAAAAACTGCTACCGTCAAGAATAACCGTACCTAAAATCAACCCATTTTCCAAGGCACGTAACAACTCAATCCCTTCTGCTAATTCAAGACTACTGGGAGGTAATGAAGCAAATTTTTGGAGAGCTTCTGGTCTAAAACTGATTATTGAAAGGTGCTTAAGATAATAGTTTGGCCGAAGACGAAATGGCTGAGGAACAACCCCCCGACTTAGATAAATTATTTTGAAATTTGCATCATGAATGACCTTGACAATATGAGGACTTTCAGGCTTAACCACTGGTAATGAAGGAATAAGAATACCCCACTCCGGTTGTTCAAAATGTTTTTTCACTATAATGTCAATATGAGCTGGGTCAATCAAAGGCTCGTCACCTTGAATATCAACTATTAAGTCAGCCTTCATACCCTTTGACGCTTCAGCAATTCGTTCAGTGCCGTTGATATGGCCCGAACTGGTCATAATACACTTTCCACCATGTTCAATGACCGCTTCACCAATCTTTTCACTGTCAGTACATACATAGACATCATCTAATGATTTAGAAAGCTGGGCTCGTTTCATAGTGTGAACCACCAACGGCAACCCATCGATATTTAAAAGAGCCTTAGAGGGGAGGCGTTCTGAATTGAGACGACTTGGAATTAAACCAACGACATGCATAAAAACCTTTTTAAGTAGCTGTCCATCCACCATCAATAGGATAGACTCCCCCAGTAATAAATTCGGAAAAATCAGATAAAAGAAACGCAATCAACGGGCTGACTTCACTAGCCTTTCCCCAACGAGCCATTGGGGTTCTTTCTATAGTGAAACGATGTAGTTCAGGTTGATTCATTTTAAAATCTTCAGCAAAACTCGTTTCAATAAAGGCCGGACATAAGACATTTACTCGAATATTCTTGGGTGCTAATTCGACGGCTAAAGCTTTAGTCAAACCAATCAATCCCGCTTTTGAAGAAACATAACCAGACAAATCCGCAAGTCCCAACATTCCAGCTACAGAAGAAACATTGACAATAGATCCCCCTTTTTGTTCAACCATGTGTTTTCCAAAAACCTGGATGCTATGAAAACAACTGGTTAAATTAACATTAATAACATTTTCCCAATCTTCTTCTGTAATGTTAAAAAAATTTTTTCGTTGACGGATTCCAGCATTATTAACTAAGCCATGCACCCTACCAAAGTTCTTGCAGCCTAAATTAAGTAGCGCCACTAAGTCATTGCGAACTGTAACGTCTCCTTGAAAAACAAGAAAGTTTTGATCCTTAAATACTTTTTTCAAATCCAAAACATCGTCTTCACTTCGGGTGAGTGCTATTACATTAGCCCCTTGCTTAAGAAGCAATTCGACACATGCTCTCCCAATGCCTTTACCTGCACCAGTTACTGCAATCGTTTTTTCTCTAACAAGCATAACGAAAAACCCTTTGCATTAATAAATCTTCACTATAGGAGTTTTAATTTTAAAAAAGTCAGGCGTGAAAATAATCTCGAACGGACTTTAGCTTTAACTCGGCCTCAATCAGAACATATACCTGCTGATCGTGACTTTAAAAACTTGGCAAATTTATTCTACCCTATATTTCTAACTTTATAAATGATTTCTCCGACTATAACTTGAAGACAGTTACTATAAATATTTTTTGTATAGGCTACCATTAATTCGCTCTTTAAAAAATCGCCGATGGTCCTGAAGTGAACCTGTTAAAGTAAATACGGGTACTGGCCGTCACTAAAAAATGGCCTTTATTCTTAATTAAAAGTATCCAGATTATAATATTTTAAAATTTTCTCTACCCTAACGGAATAAAAGTTGAGAGCTGTTAATTGGTTTGTCCCTATTTTCAGTAGTGTGTTAGTCTGGCGACTGTTTCTCTAAGTATCAAAAGTTGATATTGGAGTTTCCATTCCGAAAATAAATGACATACGACTCGCCAACCATTATTGTAAGATTTAAAAAATGGACCTGTAGCTGGTCTCGGCCTGAAAATCCATCGGTCTATCGGCCTCTTCCACCAGAAAGTAATCGGTTTGAGCTCAACTATTGAGAGAGTCACTTGGTTGAGTTAATTTTTTTAGAGATAATCCAGTTATGAGTATTTCCCCACATCAGAATTCAAGTCACTCTCCTCGGTCAACTTATGTTCTGGTACATTATTTGACATGGCTATCAATTTTTCCTCTGATCAAAATGTGTTTAAAGGGTTCTCTTTGCGTTCATTACTACCATGCATCTTCCGGAGGTCTTCAACTAATATCTTTGCTTCGATGGGGAAGGCTGGTTGTTCGAGAGCCAGTGCAAATAGAACATACTATTAAAATGGATCTGCCGCAGGGTCATCAAGTATGGAATCTCCACCACCTTGCGTTTCGTTCCTGCTTAGCTCAAGCAAAAAAAATAGAACACATTACTAAAACATGTCTTCCTTTTTTGGACTCCTCAGAAAGGAAATTTTATGCCGTCAGTGTAAGGAAAACCATGGTGGCCTGGTTGAGACCCGTCTTACTTTTGCGCCAGACAGGCCGAGACCTTGCCTATGAAAAAAATCTACCTTTGGATCAGGTGGTTCTGATTTCTCCTTTTGCACCCCTGATTGATTTTTTAGAGTTGGACCAGAATTCCGCTGAGGAGATTACAGTGATCAGCCAGCCTTTCAGAAATAAGGCCCTACTTTATTCGTTGGGTGCATCTTGGCTCAGCCTCTGGCGCCTTGTTCGCAAGTGTGCGTATCTGTTTTTAAAACTTTTTACATTCTCGACTTCTCTCAATAAAGAATCTCAGAATGTTGGGATTGAAGCTGCTTGGAACCTTTCTTCAACGGACCGACCTAACGAATTTCTATTGGACGATCTTTTCTGGTGGAAGAAGAGCGCTATCCCACCAGAACGTATTAGATACTTTTATGATAGCCAATATACTCAGCCTACCCTTGAACGATTAGAAAAAACAAACGCTCTGGGAATTCAATCGATTCTCTTGAATCCTCAATTTTGTGGCGACGCACCCGAGCTCCTCCTTAAAACACCGCTTCCCCATAAAACTGTAAGGAGCCTTTTTTATGATTTTTGGTTTTCTGGAAAATTGCTCTGTCGTGCACTTTTTTCTAATAAAATGACTCGGTCGGTGGTGTCTATTATTAATTGGTATTACATCAAATCGGAAACACTTGCTGACATTTATAGAAAGTTGGGGATTCGATCTATTTTCTACGTCGCTGAGGCTGGTTTTGACGTATTTTCTCTAGCGGCCAAATCAGCGGATGCAATTCGCATCGGGGTTCAGTCGACCTGTCCTCTCGGGATCGAGGGTAGCGTTACAGCATATAGCCATGATGTATTCTTTTTATGGGGCCAGCATGACACCCAGATAGCCTTAGATTCTGGCTATGTTTCCAACCATATGCTAATTTCAGGTTGTTTTTTAAATGGCCAATCCAATCCACAAGCCCGTAACGAAGCACAATCTGTGGTCAGTGGCTTTCATAAACTAGGAGTAGATTACGTTCTCACTATTTTTGATACTTCAGAACCAACTCCAAATTTTTATCGGGTTTTTCTCGAATGGTTGATAGAAGACCCAAAACTGGGACTGTTGATTAAAACCAAAGCCGGTAACACATGGGATGATCTGACCAAAAACCAAGGCAGCACTTTATTAGATGACAGTTTTGGAGAGATTCTACAGCATGCTCGGGAAACTCAACGTATCCATCTAATGTCTAGCAATGTATCACCTATTGATACTGCCTTGGCCACCGATTTTTCGGTGGCGATCGGCTCGGTCTCCGCTATAGCGTTAGCCGCCCTAAAAGGAGGGAAGGTTTTATTTGTAGACTACGAACGACTTGATCAGAGTCCACAGAATCCGTATACGACTTTTCACTCATTAGGTCATAATCGATGTGTTTTTTATAATCCCGAAACACTAAAACAAGAAGTACTGAAATATGCCGCCAACCCACAAAGCAATCCTCACCTTGGGGACGCTAGCTCCATTTTACACCTACTGGATTCCTTTTCCGATAATAAAGGAAGTCGACGAATTGCCGAATATGTTGAATGGTACATGGAGGGATTGACTCAGGGATTTAGTAGGGATAAAGCGACCCTACTTGCCACAAAAAAATACGCAGAAAAATGGGGCAAAGACAAAGTAGTTCGTGGGCTTTAAGTACTGATTATGATTCTATTTAGATTGAACCTTGGGCACCTTAAGCTTTGCTTGTTTTGTCTTTTGTCCGTTGAAGATTATAAGCCTGTCAACGTGAAGGTCTGGTCAAAATATTTATTTAGTAGAACGACCATAGCGAACCGGAAGGAATTATCTTTGTCCGTTCATCATCCAGCTACATAATCTTGTCGTAATTCCTCGGAGAGTCTTTCAAATACCTTATCTCCTTCGGGGGAAAATTTTTCTGCCATTCTAATTTCATTCCACCGGTCTCTAGGAAACCTGACATACATTGTAAAAGTACGCTGTAACCCCCTCAAAGTATCATTGGTTAGGTCCGGCATTTCAAGAACGGAGCTATTTAAAGTGTTTGTATCAGCCAGTAGGTCAGGTGATAAGTAGCCTTTTTCTACCGCAAGTTTGCGACTCGGGAGACCATGATAAGGAGAATAAATAAAACAACTTACCGAATCCACACCATGCTTAATCTTCCTATTTAGGTTAATTGTATCAAATATCAACTCTCTCGTCTCAGTTGGAAAACCAATGATATTGTTTGCTGCTGATGAAATCGAACTATTTCCAATAATGTCAAATGCTCGCTCAATCTCTGAATTTTTAATCTTTCTATAAACAACGTCTCTCCTAAACTCTTCATTCCCATGTTCAACACCGACATTACCTCTCAAGCAATTGAGTTCTTCAAGTCTCCGCACCTGTTCTTCTTTTACGGTCTCAGCTCGCGTATGAAAGTAAAAAGGCAACTTATATGACGAGTATATTTCATAAAACTCATCAAATTCTCTGTCTGTCATCATTAAAAATACATCTGCCAGCATATAGATAAGTTCTGGTTTGATAGTATTCACCATATGCTCAAGTTCCGCTCCAAAGCGTGCCATTTTCTTTTTGCGAAAAAAGGCAGAACCTGATTCTTCACGATAAAGAGGATTGTGCGACGCAGAATTACAAAATGAACATTTAAAGGGACATCCTCTCATAGTTTCTAAACCAATAGTTTTGTAAATCTTGCCGTTCATAGGACGATACAAAGTTTGCTTATTATCATTTTCAAATACTGCATAATCAGCAAAAGGAATATCATTTAAATCCATTGCAGCTCGAATATCATTTTTTACAAGGCTACCATTCTCTCTATAACCAAGATTAGCAATTCCTTTATAGTTTGTATCATTGGCAAGAGCTAAACATAGCTCTCTTAACGGAGCTTCGCCTTCCCCGCGTATTATGAAGTCTATATCCTTACATTCCACAACTTTTTCAGAGGCGTATGTACAAAATGGACCACCGGCAACCACAGGAATATCATACTCCCTGATCGATTTTAGAAGTCTTTCACCCATTCTAAATGTATCTTCTACAAGAGAAACAGCAATAAGGTCAGGAACAAAAGCATTAACCTTATCTCTAAAATCTGCATAAACATCTGTAGTTTTCTGTTGAATATTTTTATCCGCAAAGTCATACGGTTTAGAAACAAAAGTTTTAACGTTTGTAACATTATGGTCGGCTAAGCCTGTGTCATAAAATGTGGTGTCAAAAACATCGGTCTCTATATCGCAATCACGAAGAACAGCCGAAAGGACTGCTATTGCTTGCGGAACCATGGAAGTCATTTGAAGATTGGGATATAAAAATAAAACTTTAAAGTTTCGATTAGCCATAAAATAATCCTAATGAAGTATGATTTTTCCGATATTCTACCAAGAAATTAAAATTTTAGACACCTTTTGAGTTAGGTTATCACATTAATGATTAATTTTATCAAGTAACCTGGAGATCTGTCTAGGATACAAAAATGAGGGGGAAAGTTTCTATAGTTGTAGCAACTGCCTCAAATATTACTTAAATGTTTATAATGAACCTACAAAAAAACTGCCCCAGCTACTATATTAGTAGTTTGGATCAAAAAATTTTAGTTAAAACTGCCGAGGAAATTTATTTTTAATTTAGGACAACAGAAGCACTTTTAAGGGGTTTCATTTGCAACCTACCGCGATACATTTGCATGATTTGCGTTAAATTAAAAATAGAAAGTTGGCCGTTTCCGGAGCCTATTTTTTTAAGCACCCCATCAGCAGTCAACTGATCTAGTTCTAGGTCAAGATTAAAAGACTCACAGGAATAATCTAGATCTAAGTATCCACATTTTTTAAGAACGCTTAAAGTACTATCGGATAGCTTGATCGATACGCTAGTTGTAATATCGCCTCTAAGACAACGGTATAAAAAGTTTTGTTCCTGGCATAGTTTTACAATTTCACGGATTGTGCTTTGAGGTTCATTCGGAAGTAAGCGTAAAACCTCCTTTTCTATTTGCTGATAATAAGCTTCAAATTGATTTGGGTGAAGCAGGAGGTGCGCGGTAAAAGCAAAGTTCAATTTAACAAACATTTTATCGCTAAAAAAATTAGAACTATTTTGAGGGTCTCTGAAGAACAAGTCCATTTCCTCAACTGTTTCAAACCATTCTGCCGAGATCTGATTTCTTAACCATTCAAATGTTTCACACAAAACAGGATGATTAGATCCTTCTAAAATTACGGTTTTTAATAAATCGGTTAATCGAACACCCTTATTAGTTAAGTAAGGAACTAAAGGGCGCAGATCACCAAGCGTCAATCCACCAAAAAATAATGCCCGCAAAGCCCTCAACCTAATCATTTCGGTTTCAGACATATTATTAGTCTCTCGTATGACTTCCTGTAACTCAAAAATAGTTTCACCTTTATAAATTCCTGAGCAGCCTTCAAAAAATCGATACTTTGTTCTTAGCCCAAATTTGTCTCGCGATTCCAGAGTATTCATTTCACTACCAGGGAGTAACTGAACCTCTCCTCCAAGAATATCGTTGATACCGTATGACAAAGCCTTATCTAAAGATTCTAGATGGCTATCAAAAGATTCTCCTGGAAGGCCTACAAGAATATCGGTTCTAGTCGTGTGAGTATATTCTTTTAATCGGGTAATCAATGAAACCAAACGTGTCGTACTTATATTACTTCTTTTAATAGATTCCAAAACACCATCATCAAGGCTTTGAAAGGCGATATAAGTATTTGTAAGATGACCTAGAGTACGTCCAATTTCGACTATATGCTCTTGAGCAGATTTAGACCAATAAACCTCAATTGAAGCGAAAGTATGTGTGTTCTCATAAACCTTCCGAATATGCTTTGCTATATCAACATCCCTTTTGAGTATCCCAAAATTTGCATCTGCAAAAACCAATTGGGGATAATTTTCTCCGATTTGAGTAACATAATCCAGATCACGATAGACTCGGTCCATACTAAATCTTTGAATTTTATTCAGCGCGGCCACACCCCATACGCAAAAGGTACAAAGAAATGGACAGCCACGATTTGTTTCTATTAATGGAATGAAACCCTCTTTTAAAAAAGGGTCTAAGGTTCCAGTAAGATAGGGCGATGGGATAAAATCTAAATCACTATCTTTACTATTACTAGGCGAACCAAGCAGATTTCCTTTAAAAAGAGAATATCCCCCAGAGACAGGAGCAGATCGGAGCATTTCAACTCTAGTATTCTTTGTTGGGTTTTCCAGACAAAGCTGAATAATGTTTGAAAAGGAAACTTCACCGCTATACATACAATATACATCTACAAAAGGGTATTTCCCAAGAAACACACCAATACCTTTTTCATCAATATCAATATTTGGACCGCCCATGACGATAGGTAGCTCTGGAAATTCTTTCTTGAGCCTTCCGCCAGCAAAAGCGTTCAACCTTTCATTCCATGTATAATTAGCGAAACCAACAAGATCTGGTTCACAAACCTCGCATTCATCAAGTAATTTATCTACTGATTTGAATAGGTGGAATTCTACTTTTTCTCCAAAGATAGATTTCGAATATGAAGCAAGGTATCCAATCCCTAGAGGAACAAATTGCCTTGCGGGCAAATAATCGTGAGCGAGATCAGCTAGATATACAATCATTTTACTTTCCCAAAAAACAAGGTGCTTGGCTTAGTATTTATTTTTTTCATCTCTACTTTATTCATTACTAACCTCGCTCGAAAAAACATACAAAAATTGATTACGACTAATATTAGACAATAGTTTAAACTATTTTAGCAAGGTGCATCGCATATGACTACTCGCTGAAAGTAACTTTAACCAATGTTGAACAATACCGAGTTGTTTTTCTGTAAATTCCGAAATAAAAGAAAATTGATTATCTGGATTACCATCTACAGCATTTGCGACTATGTCAACATCAAAATTTCCTGGTGTATCAATCTGGGCAACTTTGAAGCCAGATCGTATTGAAAAATGGATTATATTTTGTGTAGTGAATGAATGCAAATGCATTGGAGGAAATATCCCATGTGCAAGTGGGCGGAATTCGTTATAACCAATAGCAATATTCTCAAAACCAAGCATATTTGGAGTGCAAAAGTGATGAAGGCCATCATCTAAAAGAAGCTTATGCACAGAAAGCATAAAATTGAAGGGGTCGCGTAGATGCTCAACTAGCTCAAAGTGAATAATTAAATCAAATTTTTCTTTAGTATTTTTTGAGAAATTTTCAACGCTCATTCCATAAAGATTTAAACCCTGATCGACATTCTTCTCAATAGCACTACTATCAATATCAATCCCAGACAGAGAACAATTTTTTAATAATTCTTGCTCCTCTAGACCGGTTTTGAGTTCTGATAAAAATGCACCAGAACTACAACCAATTTCTAAAATTCTTATGTGCTTTTTTTTTCCTAACTCTTTTCTAATAAGTTCTATCAAAAATGTAGCCCGGTCGGATAATACAATACTTCCTGTTTTCCCTCTGCTTCTTAAAAGCCTCGCGTAGACATCATTACACTTACACTCGTTATAGTAATAGTTAAGAGCGTCATACGATGGACAGGGGTTTACATATACAGATGTGCATTGATGGCATTTAACAACACCGTATGTTTTGTGAAAAGGCTCAAGCGAGGAGTAATCGCCCGCTCCGCATATTGGACAATTTCGATTTTCAAATTCGTGTGAGAATTTTTTAAAAACAGTTTCGGCATCTTGGAGCCGTTGATTAAATATAGATAATGCTTGCTCAATTGTTCGATTTTGTTTTACAAAGCTAAAATAAGGGGGCAAAGGAATGTTATTCTTCATTGCTGTCATCTCGTATACTATAACTTGTATGTATGCTTTTAATTTATTGAGCTACTTTTTATAGAAGTTAAAAGCAAGGGCATTTTGATGGTATAAAAAAGCAGGCTATCTCTATAGTCTTATTACTTAATTGAAGTTAAAGTTTTTATAATACATAAATGATACTGAAATGCTAGCGACACTTTTTCTTAAATTAGATTAATTCCCCCTGGTATTAATCTAGACTTTGCTTAGCACAGAGGCTGCTATATAGACCGCTTCCCGCCCGTAACTCTTCGTGAGTTCCCTCTTCGGCCAGATGACCATCTTTAACAACAAAAATATAATCCGCTGAAGCCACAGTAACCAACCTGTGTGCCACTACAATAACGGTTCTTTTCCCATGAAGAGTTTCAATCGCAGCCTGAACCTTTCTCTCAGAGTGAGCATCCAAAGAACTGGTTGCTTCATCAAAAATAAGCACAGGCGGGTCTAGATAAATGGCTCTGGCTATTGCCAAGCGTTGTCTTTGCCCACCCGAAAGTGTAACCCCTCTTTCCCCCACCATCGTCTGATAACCTTGTGGCAACAAGTCTATAAATTCGTCCGCATAAGCAATTCGGGTTGCTTCTTTAATACGATTTTGATCTCGGTTCTCAGCATCTACACCAAAACAAATATTGTCTTCAATGGTGCCACTAAAAATAAATGCTTCCTGACTGATCAAACCCAACTGGCAAAGCCAGGTACTAACATCAACTTCACTCAGGTCGACTCCATCTACCAAGACTCTCCCTTTTTGAGGTTTATAAAACCCTGTCATTAAATCAATGATCGTCGATTTACCACTTCCGGAAATACCAACAATCCCATAAAATTTTTTACTCTCAAACTTTAGAGATAGATCTTTCAAAACGATATCGCTGCCACTATAGGAAAACGAAACATTCTGAAATTCAACTTGTCTCGTTATAGGAGGAAGGGAACGACCATTTTTGGTATCCGATTCTTCTTCGAGAAGACTTGAAACCGTTTCAACAGAAGGCAAGATCGAAGCAATTAACATAGCTTGGCCACTTGTCGCAGCTGCTAAAGGAAGAATTCTATATATTCCCACAGCAAATACAGCCAGTATTGGGAAAGTTTGTTTTCCAAAGCCTGAAACCTGGATAAAAATGAACAGTGCTCCCACTCCAATCAAGACAACCAAAGTTTCCAGCACTGGCCGAGGCAAAGACGCTATAAAATTATTGCGAATAACATGGCCGGCGTACTCATCCCACATTTTTCGAAGCCGGTGTTGAAAGTGATCTTCTGCACAAAAACCTTTGACCTGCTTGATTCCAGAGAGAATTTCTGTAGTGAGCCCGAACCCTTTTTTTTCAAGTTCAACAATACGATCTCCTGCCTTATATATTCTTCCACGCGAAATCTTCATCGTAGCGTAATAAACTGGAATCATCAGCAAGGTAATCGCCATAGTGACCTCCAGGTTCATAAAACATAAAACTAAAAATACTCCTATAATCACCGTCAGACTGCCTAAGGCAGTAATAAATAGCCTAAGAGCTGTTGAGGCTTTCTGGGCTTGCATGATCTTGCGTTGAACCAGGTCACCAGTCTTATTTTCCAGAAAAAATGCATACGGTTTGTTCAAGTAAATTTTGGTTATTCGGTCCATCCAGACACAATAAAGACGAGTCACAACTCGAATATTGCCGTATCCCGCCAGAACAAGAAACGCGTTTTTAAAAACAAATAGTGCTCCTACCCCAAAGAGAGAATAAAATAAAAACTGCTCCTGGTTCAAAACCTCCAATGCCGGAATCCAGGTGATAGACTTATTCCTGTAGTAGTCCAACTTGCTAGCATCCTGGAACATATCGACGAGGGGATAAAATGAAGCTATCCCAATAGATTCCATAGCCGCGCTCCCCAAAACCAATACATACAACCAAAACAGAGTGCGCCGCTTACCGCGTGTCAAAACAAAAAGGCTGGAAAGACTGGGGAAAATCAAAATCTACTCCTTACTGTAAATTTAGAAGCGATGTAGTCCATCGGACCTGCATCAAATTATCAATTTTTTTTAATATAATCTATGCGGATAAAGCTACAGTGAACGCATCCATTTTTAAATTCGGACACAGCACAATTAATTTTTCCCAATGGGTAAAACCAAGACTTACTTAATATCAGCGTCAATCAATCTCAATTTTTTTTCAACTTGTTTGCCATAGTTTATAGAATAGGTTAGGGCAACTATTTATTTTATAATGGCACGTAAATGCTTCCAACTAAATTTTGTTCCTTGCTCCCAAGACTACCCAGATAACTCCGTTCATGAATTTCTTCCGACTTACGGGCACCCTTCCCCGCTGATTTCATGATGTTAATGTAGACTTGACACAATGATCGCGCTACAATTTGCTAATGTTAAAAGGGAACCTTTTGAAATTGGGCGGCCCCCTACCAACTCCCTGCTTCGCAACCCACAACTGGATACTATAAAGCACCTAATGAAAGATTTAAACATTCTTATTACTGGAGGACTGGGTTACCTCGGGGGACGGATAGCAGATTCTCTCAAAAAAAATTTTCCTGAGACGACAATTACTCTTGGCACACGTCGCAAAACTCGAGACATCCCTAATTGGGCCGAATCGTTTAAAATCATCCATTTTGATATTTGCGACTCCACTTCAATTGAGAAAGCGGTTATCGGCTCAGATATTGTTATACACCTTGCCGCGCTGAACGAGTATGAATCTATCAATGATATTGAAGCGGCTTGGAAAACAAACGCCTTAGGAACACAGGCATTGCTTTCTTCAGCAGATAGAAAAGGCGTTCAAAGGTTTGTATATTTTTCAACCTTCCACGTTTATGGAGATTGCAGGGGAACTATTACCGAAAACTCTCCTGCACAACCTCATCACCCCTATGCGGCGACTCACAGGGCGGCAGAGGATATGGTTAGATTTTATCAATATTATAAAAATATGGACACTCTAATTTTTAGATTATCCAATGGATTCGGCTATCCCATGGATACCGGAATCGACCGATGGGCACTCGTCTTCAACGATTTATGCCGGCAAACGGTAACCTCGGGTAAAATGGTTTTAAAATCATCTGGAAAACAGCATCGAGATTTTATTTCTCTTCATAACGTTAGCGCTGCAGTCGAACACTTTCTATTTAAGATCCAGGGTCAATGGAAAGATGGCTTGTACAATTTGGGAGGTGATGAATCTCTTTCCATTGCTGAGGCAGCAAAAACCATAGCCAGAGTCTATAAAAAAAAGCACAACAAAACTATTCCTATTGAAATAAATGACAAAAAAGAAAATGGACCTTGTGATCCGGTTTGTTTCAATATAGATAAGCTGAAAGCAACCGGATTCCAATTAACCGGAGATAAGGAAATGGAAATCGAACAAACTCTTTCTTTATGCGAAAATTTTAACACATGAATAAAACCATTTACAGACCATCAACTCAAAGAGGCTTTTAATGAAAGTTGTCATTCTATGTGGAGGCATGGGAACCCGTTTGCGCGAGGAAACTGAATTTCGACCAAAACCCATGGTCAAAGTCGGAACTAAACCCATTCTCTGGCACATCATGAAACATTATGCTCATTATGGATTTAACGAGTTTGTTCTTTGTCTCGGCTATAAGGGTGAAGCGATCAAGGAATATTTCTACCATTATATGTTGCACAGTAATGATGTTACCGTGAAGCTGGGCAAAGATAGGCAAGTTGTGATACATGAAAATAGTCAGGTTGAAGACTGGGAAGTAACGCTCGTCGATACAGGTGAGAAAACCCTTAAGGGAGCCCGGATCCATAAAATCCAAAAGTACGTCGACGGTGATTTCATGGTCACTTATGGAGACGGTATTAGCGACATCGACATAGGAAGCCTCGTCCGTTTTCATAAAGAACACGGCAAAATCGCCACCGTCACAGGTGTCAGTCTTCGTTCATCCTATGGCCAAATCAGATCAGAAAAAGGAAAAGTCCTTGGATTTGTAGAAAAACCAAAAATCGAAGAAGGTATGATCAATGGTGGATTCTTTGTCTTCCGAGAAAAATTTTTTGATTATCTCAATTCAAATGGCGATTGCGACTTTGAAATCGGCCCACTTGAACAACTTGCTAAAGATGGTCAACTGATGGTTTACCATCTTAAAGGCGACTGGGCCTGCATGGACACATACCGGGATTCACTTTTTCTGAATAATCTATGGGAAAAGGGTCAGGCCTTCTGGAAGGCCTAAAGCCAATTACTGGACAAAAAATTTATGTTTAATAATATATACCAAGGTCGGCGTGTTTTGGTCACTGGGCATACTGGCTTTAAGGGTTCTTGGCTCTGCGCCTGGCTATTAGACCTAGGAACCACCGTTGGTGGCTATTCGATAGGTATTCCTACCGATCCATCTCACTTCAAAGCACTGAACCTCGCCGACCGAGTTGAATGCTTTCAGGGTGATGTCCGAGACAAAAATTCTCTACAGCAAGCTATTGACAAGTTTCGCCCAGAAATCATATTCCACCTCGCCGCCCAGTCACTCGTCCGAAAATCTTACGAAGATCCTATCCTTACTTTTACAACTAACTCTATAGGAACACTTAATCTGTTGGAATGCCTTCGCAATCAACCCTCTATCATTGCTTGCGTTCTTATCACTAGCGACAAATGTTACGAAAATGTCGAATGGGTTTGGGGTTACCGTGAAAATGATCGCTTGGGTGGAAAAGATCCTTACAGTGCTTCAAAGGCTTGCGCTGAATTAATTTCAAATGCATATATGCAATCCTTCTTTAAAGAAAATGGACCTAACATTGCAACAACAAGGGCAGGAAACGTCATTGGTGGTGGAGACTGGGCCTCTGACAGGATAGTGCCTGACTGCATCCGAGCATGGTCAGAAAAAAAATCTGTTACTGCTAGGAACCCAAAAGCTACTCGGCCATGGCAACATGTTCTGGAACCCTTGAGTGGTTATTTGACTCTTGGACAAAAACTATTTTCAGAAAACTCTAAATGCAAAAATCAGTCTTTTAATTTTGGGCCACTCGAAGAAGTTAACCAGTCGGTCGGAGACCTCATTACTGAAATGACAAAATACTGGCCCGAAGCAAAGTCAGAAGTTCAACAAAATATAGAATCTAGCAAACCTGAATCAACGCTACTAAAGCTTAGTTGTGAAAAATCCCACCAATTACTTGAGTGGCATGCCGTTTTAAATTTTTCCGAAACCGTTCGCATGACAGGAGAGTGGTACCACTCATTTTACCTTAAGAAATCTTCTAATAATATCTCCGAACTCACATGCAAACAAATAGAGACATTTACAAAGATAGCAACTCAATCTAACCTTGCATGGACCCTCTAACCTTGTATGAATCTAATGATTAAGTCACTTGAAATTGAAGGAGTGTTTGCTAAACCTTTGAAGCAAATTGAAACCAATTGCGGAACAGTCTTGCAAATGCTAAGAAATGACTCCAGTTCGTTTAATCAATTCGGCGAAATATATTTTAGTGAAATTCATCCTAGAATGATTAATGCCTGGAAGAGACACAAACAGCAAGCTCAAAACCTAACTGTTCCTCTGGGAAATATCCGTTTAGTCATCTACGATGACAGACCAACCTCTAGCAGTTGCGGAAAAACAATAGAGTATGAAATTGGCCGTCCCGAGAATTACAAGTTGATTCATATTCCTCCAATGTTATGGTACGGGTTTCAGGAGATTAGTGGCAAAGTATCTATTATAGCTAACTGCCCCGATAAACCTCACGATCCAGAGGAAGGCGAATCTAAACCCGCTGACTCTAACCAAATCCCATATCAATGGGAAGCCTAATAATAGACCCAAATAACTAGGTTAATACCTGCTCAAAAAAACAAATCTTCTATGGAACGAAATTTCCCTACTATCGATAAAATGCTGATCACGACATTGTTTTTGTTTGCAATGTTTTCTATGTTCTCCATCAGTATTTCTCAAGTCTCTGCAGGAATAGGAGGATTGCTTTGGTTGATAAAAACTCATCTTACTAAGACATGGAAAGAACAACGTTGGCCTCTAGGAATCCCGGTCTTATTGTTTGCCCTGGCTAGCTTATTGGCAGTAGCTGATGCTTATGATGCAAGCTACAGCTTCAAGTCTCTAAAAAAACTACTAGAGTTTCTAATTTTTTTCTGGGTATTAAATTGTGTCCGAGAAGAAAGTATTAGGAACTCTCTATCACTAGTTCTCATAGCCTCTGCAACAGTTGCAGGTCTATTGGGACTCTACCAATATTGGCAAGATCTAGGACCAACAATCCAAATAGAGTCTTCCAACCGACCTGAAGGTAGCCTTAGTACCTACATGACCTTTGCTGGCCTTTTAATGCTGGTTGGAGTAATTGCTTTAGCGCGAGGGCTGTTTCAAAAACCAATGAAAAGGTGGGTGTGGGCTTCAATTGGGATAATAATACTCGCCCTTTTATTGACCCACACTCGCCAAGCTTGGTTCGGATTTTTAATAGGTGCAGTTTTTCTGGTTTTCGTCTGGAGAAAAAAAGTTATTTTACTTCTCCCAATCATCCTTTTGTTTTTTTACACAGTCTCGCCAATATCTGTACAGACCAGAATTATGGCTCCTTTCTACGGGTCGGGAGACGCAACTCTTGAAGCTCGAATAAACCTTTGGCAAGTTGGGTGGAAAATTTTCAAGGATTACCCTTTGACCGGGTGTGGTTTTAGTTGCGTGGACTTGGTTAATAGCCAATATCCAGACCCCTTATACGAAAAGACTCAAGACCTTCGCAGATCCGTCAAATATCTTCAAGGAATGCACAATAATTTCATGCAACTTGCTGTAGATACTGGGACCTTAGGATTAACCGCATGGATTGGAATCTGGGTTTGTTTTTTTCGTTTGTTATATCATCGAGCAAAAACCCTCAAGGAATATCCCCAGGAAGGCTGGGCCATATTTGGAAGTGCCTCAGCGGCTCTCGCTTTTCTTGCTGGAGGTCTTTTTGAATCTAATTTATATGACACTGAAGTCGTTATGGTTCTTTATTTTATTATGGCATTACCTTTTTCTGGTAATGAGAATAATCAAAATGACGCTCTCAAAAAATAAAACTGCAATTTAGAATTAGCCCTTAAAAATACTAACCAAGTCAAAACTACTATTAATTCAATTATGCAGTATATTTTCGGAATCAAAGTTTTAGCCATAATATAGAATAAATACCTATGAACAAAGTCTTCCATATCAGCGGAACCACCATCCCAGGAGGCGGCCCTGAGCACATTTTTCAATTATTCAAACGACTAAATGAAAATGAATGGGAAATTGTCATATGCACTGCAAAAGACGGTTTATATTGGGAAAAATTTAATTCGCTCGGAATAAAAACTTACAACCTTAACCTTAGAATTCTTTCTATAAAAAATGCATGGAAACTTTTCCTGATTTTACGGAAAGAAAAACCCGACTTGATTCACACTCATGGCAAGGGGCCTGGGCTCTATGGAAGACTTATTAGCTTTTTGTTAAAGATTCCAACAATACACACTTTCCACGGGTTTCACTATAAAAGCCTACCCATCTTTACTCGATGGCTCCATTTAGCGGTAGAGACTTTTCTAAGCCTGCTTACAGATCAGCATATTTTCGTAAGCGCTGGAGAAAAAACAAAGGCTCGTGTTTTAAAGTTTCTCGATGAAAAAAATTCTACTGTTATTCATAATGGAGTCGACCACGATTACATTCACAATCTTCATATTAGTCGGGATACCGCTCTCAAACTTTCTGGAAGTGAAGACTGGGAACCAAATAAAATATTAGGAACTATTTCACGCCTTTCACCTGAGAAAGGAATTCTCGATCTTTTAGCAGCATTTTCTAAGTCAATTAAAGAAATACCTGACCTAAGATTAATCATTATCGGAGGTCACTCCAAAGAACACAATGATTACTACTTAAAAATAAAAGAACTAATAGATAAAGAAAGTTTAACTGACTACATCCGTATTCTTGGGTACCGGCACGATGCAGTTAAAATTTTAAAGTGTCTTGACTTTTACATTTCATCATCTCTAAGCGAAGGACTTCCTATAAGCATTCTTGAAGCGTTAGCGTCGGGAACTCCAACCATAGCGACAGAAATCCCAGGGAACAAAGACATACTTTGCAATTCAATCTTCGGGGTACTAGCTGAGCCAGGTTCTCCTGAAAGTCTTTGCAGGGGAATTATTAAAATGGCTAACTTAGCTCAAAGTGAACGTGATTTCCTTTCTAGAAATGGCTACAATCGTATAAAAAATCACTTTTCAATTGACGAAATGGTTTTTAAAACTGTTCTACTTTACAAACAAGTCTTAAAACTAAATAATGCATAGAATTAGATGCGTTAGAAAAAATTTAGCTCAAAGAATTTTCTTAAAAAACCAATCCAATAACCTTAACTTATTTACACTCTACATACGGTAGTATCGGGTTAAACCACCATAACTCTCGCTCGAAAAACCTAATATCTTTTGATCATCTTTTGTTTCAGCATAGATCCGATCGACTCGAGAAAGAATTTCTTTTTTAAGAGAACTAAGAATTTTATTTTCATACCCTTCAACATCAATTTTAACAATATCTATGCACTGATATTTTTCCAAAACCTCACTAAGGACGTGATTAGCTAACAATACTTTAACTGTTATAAGTCTATTAGATGACTGTCCAGAAATATTTTCTACACCTTCTTTGACGAGTCCTCCGTACCTTCCAGTATCTTCACAAGAAAAATCAAATTCCCCCTCGTCCACTCCGATTGCACACTCATTCAAGATATAGCGGTTTTCATATCCTTTTAAGTTCTCACGTAATCTTTCAATATTCCGGGGAACAGGCTCGAATAGATACACTTGCACATTTGAATTTCTTGTTAAAAAATAAAGTGCACTTATTCCTATGTTTGATCCAAAATCTACTGCCACAGAAATATCTTTAGAAGCTCTATAATCTAGCTTCCCAAAACATTCTATAAGAGTAATCAGGTCATGGTGGCTAAAAGTTAAAGTACTCTGCAACCCTAATGGAGTACGGATAAAAAATTTTTGCGGGTAAGATCCTACTTCGAATACATAGCGAAATAATACCTTTAGAGGACTTTTAAAATAAATAAAAATATTAATAAAAGCTAAATAAAAAGACTTGTGTAATAAAGCAGCTGAAAAACTTTTAATCGAGTGTTGGCTCACGGATATATGCAAATACTATTAAATTAATAAAACAGAAGATATGGATAAAAAAATTTAACACCTTAAATTCTAAAAACAACGATCAGTTAAGAAGGTAATTAAATAACTACGCTTATAAAGCGTCTTTCGTTTATAACAAACTTATAATTGTTTGAGAAAATTGATTAACAGAATTACCACCTTGGCCCAAAACAACATTCTCAAAGCTTGTAACTGGCAAATCAACGCAAACAGCATTAAGGTTGATCAACTCATTGTAAGTGATGTCATCCTCGGGCCTAGGAACTTCTCCTTTCACCAAAGAGGCTCTAACTAAAACAACCGTTGCCGTTCCCATCGCTCCAATAATACTACCAAAACGATAGTGATCTGTAAGAATCTGAGGGATAATTGGATCGTCCCAAAGCGATTTTTTTGCTCCTTTACCACCTACTAAAATAATGGCGTGGTACTTTCCCGAAATTCCAATTTGTTTATTCCAATCTACAATCATTCCGTTGGGCTGAAATTTCTCATTGTTCACACTTCGGGCTTCTTGACCAGATTTTGATAGCACAACAACATTAGCCCCACTTTGTTCTAAAGTACTTCTAACTCCGTTAAGTTCCTGTTCACAAAACTGACTTTTGGGCATAATAATTAAAATATGCTTCCCAAATAAATTTCCCATCGCCCCTTTTTCAAGTTATATTAGAGTTGCATCAATTATGAAGCAATATAACACTCCTCTTAGTTAAACGTTCACTTGTTAGTGATCTTCCTGTTATCTAAGGAATTCGATCTTAAAATTGGTATATTATTTCTTTAAAAAAAATAGAACCAAGCAACATGCCCCACGACTTTTCAATCGTTTTAGTCACGCCAGAAATCCCGACAAATACTGGTTCTATTGGGCGCCTTTGTTTGGCCACAAATAGCACACTACATTTAATTGACCCTCTTGGATTTGACATCAGTGATTCTAGAGTCAAACGAGCGGGTCTAGACTACTGGAAACATCTAGATGTAAAGCGCCACAAAAGCTTTGAAGTATTTCTTGATTCACTGCCAACAGGCGCTCCGACCGTTTTCTTTTCTAAAAAATCAAAAAATTCCCTATATGAGAAAAAATTCGAACAAGGGTCATATTTAATTTTTGGATGTGAAACTAAAGGTCTAGGTGATGAATTGATTGAAAAATTTTCTAAAGACACCTTTAATATCCCTCAATATGACGATCGAGTTCGTTCTCTTAATTTAGCTAATGCCGCAAGTATTGTTGTTTATGAAGCTATCCGTCAATTAGGATACTGATTACAAAAAGAACATATTGACTTGAGGTTTAATTCTACAGATCAGAGTCTACTAATCCATCTTCATCAAATATTTCTTGGAGAGTTTTACGATCGCGGCTTTGAATAAACTCCTCTTCTTTTCTATTGATAAAATTATTAATTCGCTGAAGAAGTTCATCCGATGTATTTCTCATGCTAACATGAGTCATTATCAGCTCTCTCCCAAAGAGTTCCAATAGGCTACCAAAGCATCTATTTAAAAATGGAGTGAGCACCAGTTTTATACCTTCAAAGTCTAACTCCACCATGAAACCTTTCATCAATTCAGGCCTTATCAAATCAAGAACCTTTTCTCCATCATCAATTGAAGAACATTTTTCTCCAACTATTTTTTTTAAAATTATTCGCAAAGCCATAGAACCCTTAAATATAAATTCTTATCAATTTAAATTTAATCATAGTAAAATTGTACTATAGAAAGTTTAGTCTAAAAGCTGGGAAACATATATTTTTTTTTGCCGATAAAAATAAAACTCGTTGAAAGCTTTTAAATAGTATGAATTAAAATTAACATCTGTTCAAATTAACTATGAGCAAAGAAGATCAAACTTATAAAAAAGTTCCAGAAAACACAAAAGAGATTCGGGAAAAAGCTATTTTAATTGGCATTGAATTTTTTAGCAATGGTTCTTCTCTAGATAACAACTTAAAAGAACTAAAGGGGCTGGCAGAAACCGCATATTACAACGTAATTGCAATAGTTTCTCAAAAGTTAACACGCATTAACCCAAAGTTTTTTATAGGGAAAGGAAAAGTTGAAGAAGTCGGCCAGCTTATTCGACAGTTTTCCGCAGGTATTGTTATTTTTGATGAAAACCTCTCTCCTGCTCAAAACAGAAACCTAGAAAATATATTCAAATGTAGGGTTATTGATAGGTCTTGGCTCATATTAGAAATATTTGGCAACCACGCACGTACCCGCGAGGCCAAAGCGCAAGTTGAGTTAGCTAGCTTAAAATATGCCCTACCCAGATTAACCAAAATGTGGGGACATCTTTCTAGACAGCGAGGCGGTATCGGAATGAGAGATGTTGGAGAAACTCAAATACAATTAGATAGGCGCCTGATTCGAGATAGAATCACAAAGTTGGACCGAAAGTTAAAACAAATTGACCTTGAAAAAAAGACCCAAAGAAAAAATCGAAGCGGCATCTATAAAGTAGCACTTGTTGGTTATACAAATGCTGGGAAATCCACTCTTATGAATCAATTAACCGGAGCTGAAACGCTTGTAGAAAACAAACTATTTGCTACTTTAGATTCTACAATTCGAAAAATTAAAAAAAACTTTCCTTATCCTGTTGTCCTTTCTGATACCGTTGGACTCATCGACAAGCTTCCTCATGCCCTAATAGCTTCTTTTAAGAGCACTTTAGACGAAGTGAGAGATGCAAACCTACTTATCAGGATGGTCGACATGAGCGATTCTAATGCGAAACGACAAATCCAAACTACCAATAATGTTATTAATGACCTTGGTGCAGATGGCACGGACTCACTTCTTGTGTTCAACAAAGCAGATAAAGTTAATGACCCGGAGATTCTGGAATCAGAACTTCAAAGACATCCAAACGCTATTATCATTTCTAGTAAAAATGGTACTGGTCTTGATGTACTTCGTAAGTCCATAATCAGTTGTTACGAAAGTAAACTTGCCTCTTATAAAATTACCATTAAGTACGAGCAAGCCAAACTTATTCCACAAATAAGAAAATATGCTGTCATAGTTAAGTCAGATTACAAGGACACATTTATTAGTTTGGACTTGAGGCTAGCACCAGGGGCCAAAGAAAAAATCGAAATACTTCTCAAGGATACAATTCAAGTCGGGAAAAAAAGCTAAGGAACAATTTCATTAAATGATTATTAGTTTAGCATGATTTATAGCGATTCTCTTTTTCCCATAAGACTTTTTAAAAAAAACATCTACCTTCAAATCATCTTCGCTACCGTCTCGCTTTATAATGATTCCTGCTCCAAACTTTGGATGTAAAACCTTTGTGCCAACAGCATAAGAGATATCTTGATTTTCATTCAGAGATGACTGGACCAGAATTTCATCGACTCCATACTCAGTCGGCATTGAACTTTTGTAAGATGGCACTTCTATTCGACTCTTGTTGGTTATCACATCTGAAGGAATCGCCATTAAAAACTGAGATGGCGGATAATTGAAAGTATTACCATAAATTCTTCTCATTCTTGCATTACTAATGCAAAGTTTCTTTTTAGCTCTAGTGATACCGACATAACACAATCGTCTTTCCTCTTCATATTCTTCTGGATCAGACATTGAGCTTGCGTGTGGGAGGAGTCCGTCTTCCAATCCAATAATATAAACAGAATCATACTCTAACCCTTTACATGTATGAAGGGTCATCATTTGCAAAACACCACGGGAATCATCTATCGAATCTGCATCAGAAACCAACGCTGTAGTATCTAAAAATTGTTGTAAAGTCTCTCCCCTTTCTTCTGATTGTTGAATAGCAGTATAAAGCTCATTTAATGTGTCTATACGGTCTTTACTTTCTCGAGTATCTTCATTTTTTAACATGGCTGCATAACCAGTACGTTCAACAACCTCTTGAAAAAAATCAACCAATTCCACATTCTCATAAATCGAACGTAACCCGTCCATTATCTCAAGAAAACTTACAATCTTATTTTTTGTTCCAGATGCAACTATCCGAGAATGGCTAACCTGACGCAAACCTTCCATTAAAATAATATTTTTCTCTTCACTAAATTTCTCTACCTTGACTAATGAAGTCTTACCAATTCCACGAGTAGGAACATTAATGATCCGGCGAAGCGAAACAGAGTCTGACGGATTAATAATTACCCGAACAAACGCTAATATATCCTTGATTTCCTTGCGTTCATAAAATCGAAATCCGCCTATCAGACGGTAAGGGATATCATATCCCCTTAAAGCTTCTTCCATTGCACGAGACTGAGCATTGGTGCGATAGAGCACAGCCATATTGTTAAATAGAACTGCTTCTTCCTGATTGTGTTTTACAATAAACTCACATACGGAACGAGCTTCATCATTTTCATCTTCGGCTCGATAGTAAATAATTGGTGTTCCCTGTTCATTCTGAGTCCAAAGAGTTTTTTCTTTTCGGTTTGTATTTTCCGATACGACTCCAGCCGCAGCTTTAAGAATGACTTGGGTTGAACGGTAATTTTCTTCCAGCTTAATTACGTGAGTATTTGGGAAGTCTTTTTCAAAGTTTAAAATATTCTCTATATTAGCTCCTCTCCACCTATAAATACTCTGATCATCATCTCCCACAGCACAAACATTGCCATGCTTTGAGGCAAGTAAACAAACCAATTTATATTGTGTCGCGTTTGTATCCTGGAATTCATCAACTAGAATTTGTTGGAACTGGTTACTGTAGCGCTCTAAAATCAATTCTGATTCTTTAAGTAAGCGAACAGTCATTATCAGAAGATCATCAAAGTCTAAAGCATTGCTTATTTTTAAACTATGTTGATATAAAGGATAAACTTCAGCTGCTTTCATTTTGGCTCCGAAAGGCAGGTTATCTGAGTCAATATCTGCTGGAAAAACAAAATCGTTTTTAAAACTACTAATATGATTTAACAATGTTTTAGGTGGAAATGCTTCAGCTTCGATATCAATTGACCTCATGCATTGTTTTATTAGAGATAACTGATCACTAGAGTCATAAATAACAAATTCTCTAGAGTAATCTAATTCATTGATATGTTTTCTAAGGAGTCGAAGACAAAAAGAGTGAAACGTACTAATCCAAGGAGAAGATAAACCATCACTAGAAAGCATTTTAAAGACACGATGCTTCATTTCACCAGCAGCCTTATTGGTAAAAGTAATAGCAAGAATACTATCCGGGTTCATTCCCTGTTGAATTAGGTTCGCAATCCTTGATGTAATCACTCGCGTCTTACCGGAACCAGCGCCAGCCACAACCAATAATGGCCCTTTATCATGTTTGACCGCTTCTAATTGTTGAGGGTTTAATGATTCAAAATTCATACGACAGATCTATTCTTCAAGGTCTTTAAAAAAAGAACGGCGCTCTTTCGAACAAACCGAAAAAACGCCATTCAATAATCGCCTCAACTTACATTGTTTTTGAAATCAGGGAAAGGGTAAAATTCACCCCATCCATCTAAAATTTTTAGCTCATCATACCCTCTGGGAATGGTTGTAGAATAGCTTCTACTGTAATATTTTTCCCTTCGCGCACCAGTTTAATAGAAATTTCTTTACCGGCAGGTGTATAAACCACCTCTTTAGGGAGGTTTCTTGAGCTATTTATAGTGTGACCGTCAAATTCTACAATCACATCATTCATTTTTAATCCAGCTTTATAAGCAGGACTATCAACAACTACCTCTCTAACGAGAGACCCCTGATCAACACCTAATTTTAGAGACTCTTTATCAGCCAAAGAAATATCTTGAACTGATACACCAAGCCAACTACGTGTCACTTTTCCATTAGCTTTAAGCTCTGGTATCAATTTTTTTGCCAAGTCCACTGGAAGCGAAAAACCAAGGCCCTGTCCCATCTGCATAACAGCCGTATTGATACCTACGACTTCTCCGTTCGTATTTATTAGCGGGCCGCCACTATTCCCAGGATTGATGGGCGTGTCAGTTTGTATAAAATCATCATATGGTGTTGCACCAAGCGATCTACCTTTAGCACTAACTATTCCTACCGTGACTGTTAGATCAAGACCAAACGGACTTCCGATAGCCATTACCCAGTCACCTGGCTTTAATTCCTCAGAGTATCCAAGAGGAATCACCGGAAGAGGGTCAGGAGAATCTATTTTTATAAGAGCTAAGTCGGCCACTCTATCCATCCCGATTACTTTCCCCTTGAACAGGCCACCTGTTGATAATGCAATTTGTACAGAATCTGAACTTTCTATTACATGAGCATTGGTCAGAATATAACCCTCTTTATGAATTATAAACCCAGAGCCCTCTCCTTTTTGGCGAAACTCTTTGGGCCCATGAGGTTTCATTTGAGGAGGTGTCATACGAGGCATACCATAAGGAGAATTACTATAAGGAAAGTTACCATATGCCTTTGTAATTTTTTTCATTGGCTTAACATTAACTACTGCAGGACTCAATTTTTCGGCCAATCCACGAAAAAGTGTCCCACCAACAGGAGAAATATCTTGATTGGTTCTTGTTGTTTTTTCAGTCCAAATTTTTTCAACACTAGCCACACCATAACCTGACATGATAAATACTGCTGTAATTGCAGTTGCTATCAAAACACCTTTCTTAGCCCAATTACTTGAAATTTCCATATATTTTCCTTATTAAAATTTATTCAGATACATTTTTTTAACCTAGGAAAAGAATAACATTCGAATTCTATTTTTAGATTAACAGTGTATTAAAGTTAGATTAAGAATTTTTGATTAAGAAATTTTTATTATAAAAGAGAGATTTAAGGGAAGCTTTTGGTGCTTAAGTATATTAAAACCGCTAACCTTAAATTAGACAGGGGATAGCTTTAAACTAGGTGCTCCCATACGACTGAGGCAAGAGCTTCTATAAAGAGAGGTGAATGATTTAATGACTCTGTACGAAAGAGATTTAGGTTTTTTGATTTTGCGTACTCAGAAAATTCAATATCGATATCATATAAAATTTCAACATGGTCTGACACAAAACCAACTGGAACTATCAATACTGGCTTTGATCCAATTTTAGCAATGCGATCAAGAACATTTTCAACAGTAGGCCCAAGCCAAGGAACCGGGATCATTCCCTGGCTTTGATAAGCTTGGTACCAACGATAAGGTTTAATTCTTTCTACAATAGCCTTAACCGTACTATCATATTCTTTATCATAAAAATCACCTCGTTCGAGAGATTCTGCAGGAATACTATGTATAGTAAAAACCGTATGCACTTGTTCGTAACCAAGTGAGTTAATCTTATCCATTGCTATATTATATTTTTCAACAAATGCATCTATAAGACTGGGCTGATTTGCCCAACTCCCTATCAATTGAACTGGAGGAAGGTCTTTTTTTAAATTTTTTTCTAGTGCGTCATTAAATGCATTAAAATAAAGTTTGGTGCTCCAAGTGCTGTATTGAGGGGCAAGACATAAGGCAAGAATTTTTTCTACCCCGTCTTCTAACATTTGATTAACTGTATCTAGAATATAGGGTGCCCAGTTTCTCATGCCAATATATACCTTGAAGTTTTCTCCATTTTGATTGAGAAATTTTTCAAGTTCTTCAGCTTGGCCCTTGGTAATTTCAAGTAATGGTGAGCTGCCACCGATTGCTTCATAACGTTCTCGTATTATCTGAATCACTTCGGGAGAGGAGTCTGTGCCACCGCGAATATTTTTAAGGTAAAGAGGAATATCACCAATACTGGTAGGAGCGCCATGAGCCATGAGAAAAACTGCTGTCTTGCCAACGGATAATGAAGTATTACTCATGCTTATATTCGTGCACCATATCAACCACTGCCTTAACATGGTCTACTGGAGTGTGTTGCAAAATTCCATGCCCTAGATTAAAGATATGCCCAGAACGACCACCCACTCTTTTCATTATGTCATGGACTCTTTCACGGATTATAGGTATAGGGGCAAATAGAAGCGTAGGGTCAAGGTTACCTTGTATTGATCTATCATGTCCAATTTTCTCCCATGCGTCGTCAATATTGATTCTCCAGTCAAAACTAATTACATCGCCACCCGCCTCGGAAACAGAATCTAAAAGTGTTGATGTCCCTGTGGTGAAGTTTATGATTGGGACACCTGTTTCTTTTAGCCTGCTAATAATCCTTTGTGTGTAAGGCATGATATATCTTTTGTAATCTTGGGGGCTCATACAACCTACCCAGCTATCAAAAATCTGCAATGCCTGAGCTCCTGCTTTGACTTGCATTGTAAGGTAGTCAACTAGCATGATACATACTTTATCCATCAGCAACCCCCATAATTCTGGGGTTTCAAACATCATGAGTTTAGTAGTAGTAAAATCTCTTGATTTACCACCTTCTATCATATAGCTACATAGTGTAAAGGGTGCCCCCGCAAAACCTATTAGTGGCATTTTCCCAGAAATTTCCTTTCGTACCTGACGAATAGCATCGCCGACGAACTCGAGATCTTCTTCTGCGTTAACGGGACGTAATTTTTCAATATCTTTTTGATTTTTAACCGGACGTGGGATTACTGGACCGTCTCCAGCAGTAAACTCCAACCCAGTTCCCATCGGCTCCAATGGCAAAAGAATATCAGCAAATATTATCGCAGCGTCAACTCCCAGAACTTCCAGAGGTTGTAATGTGACCTCTGTTGCAAGTTCAGAATTTTTGCACAGTTCCAAAAAAGAATATTTTTCTTTTAGATCCCTGTAAGCTTTCATATATCGGCCCGCTTGGCGCATGAACCATATGGGCGTTATATCGGTTGGCTCACCTCGACAGGCTTTTAAAAATCTATATTGGTTATCTTCAGTCATATTTGCTAATTATTTTTGTGGAGTGAATTAACCGGTAGATTATAGGTAGGTGAGAAACGATAATCAATCGCTTTCTTATTTATCTTTACGTTTATTATAATACTGCTTTAAAAGCTCTACCTCATTTTTAACGATGTCCTCATTCTCATGCGTTAAAGTTTTATCTAATATAGGTAACGCTTTTTTACCAAGAAGTTCACCTAATGCCCAAACAACATGAGCTCGGATAAGTGGCTCATGATCAGTAAGCGCATCAATAAGAGGACCAACCGCGGAGAGATTACCTGAGTTCCCAAGAGCTACCGCAACATTTCTCAATAGACCTCTTCGTTTTGTCCTTTTTACGGGGCTTTTTTTGAAACGCTTTCTAAAAGCTACATCATCCAAACGCATCAACTCAATAAGTTGAAAAGAACCGTCTCGCGCAAAAAATGATTGATCATCTGTCTTCACAGCAAACGAGTTCCAAGGACAGACGATCTGGCAATCATCGCAACCATAAATATGGTTTCCTAGAGCCTTTCTAAACTCTAAGGGAATAACTCCTTTTAGTTCAATCGTTAGATATGAAATACACCTTCTCGAATCCAAGATATAAGGAGCAACTATTGCCTTCGTGGGACAAATATCTATGCAACTCCTGCAAGTACCACATTTATCCAATGAAGGTTCTGAAACTTTCAGAATAACATCTACTAGAATTTCAGAAATAAAATAATATGAACCGATATGCTCGGTTATTAAGTTAGTATGCTTACCAATCCAACCTAATCCTGCACTTTGTGCTAATGGTTTTTCCAAAATAGGGCCCGTATCAATATATATTTTGGTCTGGCAGCCATCAAATTCTTCCTTTATTTTTTTTTCTAATTCTTTATGCCTTTGCATCAAAACTTCGTGATAATCTTCATTAAGAGCATACAGTGACAAGTCTCCTCGGTCCTTTTTATTAATAAAATTCATGTCCTTATCTTCTGTTAAATAATTTGTCCTTAGACAAACAACCGATTGCACCCCGGCAAAAACCGCATTTAGACTGGATCGTTTCTCAACATTGCGACTCATATAAGACATTTCGCCTTGATAGTTTAAACTGAGCCACTCTTTATATTTTTTTATCGATTTTGAGGATAACTCTCGAGTCACTCCAAAACCATCGAAGCCCAATTCCTTAGCAAAGTTCTCTATACGTAAAGTTTTTTCATTAATTAAAGACATTTTCAGTATTCTTAAGATTCATTTCGTGGCCGTGGACTTCGGTTTATATTCCTATTATAATTCAATTATTCAAGTGTATTTTTTTAAATTACACACAATATGCTATCAGGAAATAATTCCATGAATAAAACAGGGTATATTTTTCACCCTCAATATCTTAAACACGACACACAATCCCATCCAGAAAATTCAGGACGATTGAAAGCTATACAACAAAAAATCGCTTCATCAGAAATATATTCGCATCTGTATTTCCCAGAACCTCGACGTGCCAATGACAATGAGATTTCTTCAAACCACGATATAGGTCATATTGAGAATGTCCGCAATAGTTGTCGCAATGGTGTGCAAAATCTTGATGGAGATACCGTAATTTGTCCCGACTCTTGGGACGCAGCAATTCTAAGCTCAGGCGCTGGTCTAACAGCGATTGATCAAATTATATCAGGACAACTAGACAATGCTTTCACTGCCGTGCGCCCACCCGGGCACCATGCTGAAAAGGATCGAGCAATGGGGTTTTGTTTATTCAATAATGTTGCTATTGCAGCTCGATACGCAATAAAGAAACATCGTCTCAACAAAGTATGTATTCTCGACTGGGACGTTCATCACGGAAATGGCACGCAACATTCTTTTTATTCCGACCCGGCTATCCATTATAGCAGTATTCATCAATATCCATTCTATCCAGGCACTGGCGACAAGGATGAAACTGGGACTGGAGATGGGTTAGGTACTACCCTTAATTTTCCACTGAATGCTTTTGCTGACGATAAAACCTATCTAGACATCATTAAAAATAAACTTATACCAGCTATTCAAGATTTCAAACCCGAACTAATTATTATTTCTGCAGGATTTGATGCACATGAAGACGACCCCCTTGCCCAAATGAAGGTCTCCTCCGATTGTTATGGTCAAATGACCGCGATGATATTAAAAGTGGCAGAGGAAATTTGCGACGGAAGGATCCTCTCGATGTTGGAAGGAGGCTACAATCATAAAGCTTTGGCTGATTCCGTTTTTGAACATATCAACGTTTTGGTAACCGGACCTGAGTAAAGAAGATTTAAAAAATTCTAAAAAATATCTTATATTTCACTTATATGATTTTTGATATCTTAAACATCAGATCGTTCGCATATGACGCTGACTGGGAAAATTCAAACTAATCGAAGGATATATTTGCTTTCTTTTATAGTTGCTCTTGCTGTAGTCCTGCATCGCGTTGACGCACTCATCCCCTTACCCAATCCTTGGATTAAACTAGGCCTCGCTAATGTGATGACACTTATAACGCTTATATTTTTCGGTTTTCGTGATGCGTTGATGGTCACTTTGCTAAGAGTGTTCCTAGGCTCAATTGTTGGAGGAACATTTCTTAGCCCGACATTTTTTTTAAGTTTATTTGGGACAATAGCTGCAGTATTCACAATGTCCTGGGTGTATTGCCGTGGGGAAGGCCTTTTTAGTTTAATTGGAGTAAGTGTTTGCGCATCGTACATGCATACCCTGTCGACTGTAGTATGTATATACTTCTTCTGGATAAAGCAAAGTTTTTTCTTTAATCTCTTGCCAGTATTTTTCACTTTCTCTCTCTTTACGGGAGTTTTCACAGGAATCATTGGAAATTTTATAATGAAGCAATTAGTCGAAAGACAAATAGCTTTCAAATAAACAAATTCTTAAAGTAACTGTATTTCTTTTTACAAGCATATTAGGCAACTTAAATATAAATCATTTTACAATCTTAAAAATACTTTCTACTATTTCCAACGTCAAGAAACGGTTTGCTATTTTTTAAACAATTCCAAACGCTTAGCTATTCGATTAACTGCTTCGAAAACTTCTTTTACGCTTATACTTTCAAGGCATTCTGGCTTTCGATGCAAGGATGGTTCGCATTCCTTAAAAAAATGTTGACTACAAGGAGAGCATGAATAATTTCGAGACACAATTTCCTGTTTTTTAAAATCGATAAAAGGTCCCGTAGTACTAGCGCGTCCTGGACCAAATATTCCTACTACCGGCGTACCTACTAATGAAGCTACATGTAACAACCCACTATCATTACCAATGAACAATTGACTAGCCTTAAGCAGATGAGCAACCTCAATAAGGCTATTTTTTTCAGCGATGATTACTTTTTCTGGGGGGCAAAATAAACTGATTTTTTCAAGCAACAACTTCTCTGCATTAGTACCCACAAGGATAATCTTTACAGAATAAGCTTTAATGAGGCTTTGACAAAGTATTCCAAAGCGTTCAGCATGCCAAGCACGCTCAATTTTTGATGCGCTTGGGTGAATAGTTATAATTAAATCTTTTTTTAGCAACCTCAAAGACCTAAGCGTTTTTTTTTGCTCCCTAGAGTTCACTTCAATCCATTTTGGGTCATAACAGCTTGGCGGGGAATCTGCATTCAAGTGAACGAGAATTTTATGAAAGTAATTGACGCGATATAATTTTTTTTTATTTTTTTGAGTAACGGGGATAGAGTCCGTTAATAATATTTGGCGCCCATCTGTTCTATAACCAATACGAACTCTTGCCCCTGCACACATCAACATTAGCGCACTATGGAAAGAATTAGAGAAAGTTATACCAAGATCAAAATTGTACTTTCTTAATCTTTTTACATATGCATACTGCTTGATATGCCCATCTCCCTTATTTTCCGGAAACTGCAAAATACTATCCACTAGAGTATGATTAGATAATAATTGACCAGTAGGAAATTTTACAATAGCAGTGATTCTAGCATCTGGATAAATACTACGGAGGGTTTGCAACGTTGGGAGAGATAGCACTACATCGCCAATCCAACTAGGCATCCACAGTACTATATGAAATACTTCTTTTTTATTTAGCATAACTATCTTAAATAAATTTTTTAGAATTATACCAATTTCATTCTCTTATTTTTCCCGAAAAATTTTCGCGCCCAACATATAAAGTTTTTGTTCTATAGCAGAGTACCCACGATCAATGTGGTAAACGCGAGAGATTTTTGACTGTCCTTTAGCGGCCAATGCAGCTAAAACTAATGAGGCACTTGCCCGTAAATCAGTCGCCATCAGAGGTGCACCACTTAACTGTTTAACTCCAGCTACAACAGCTGTTCGACCCTGTATAGTTATATTAGCTCCCATACGCTTTAGCTCTGCTGCATGCATGAATCTATTTTCAAAAACAGTTTCAAGGATAATGCTCTGCCCTTCTGCAATCGCCATTAAAGCCATAAATTGAGCTTGCAAGTCTGTAGCAAAACCGGGATGAGGATGGGTTGTTATATCAACCCCTTTAAATTGACCGTTGCTAATTACCCGAAGACTTCTCTCAGCTTCTTCTACGATCAACCCGGCCTGTCTGAGTTTCATAGTCAAGGCTTCTACTTGCTGTGGTAAACAGTTGGTAATCTTAACATTCCCACTCGTGATCGCAGATGCAATCATATAGGTACCTGTTTCTATTCTATCTGGCAAAATATCACAATTAATAGGCTTTAACGACTGAACCCCCTTGATTATCAAAAAGTCTGTACCGTGACCTTTAATTTTAGCTCCACATTGATTTAATATGTTTGCGAGAAATACTATTTCAGGTTCTTTAGCAACATTTTCAAGAGTTGTTTCTCCATCAGCTAAGGTTGCAGCCATCATTAAGTTAGCAGTTCCTGTTACTGAAACTGTATCGAAATAATACCTTACTCCTCGAAGACGCTTAGCCTCACCGTAAATATATCCCTGCTCCAAACGTATCTTAGCTCCCATTGCTTCCAAACCTCTTATGTGAAGGTCTAGCGGCCTTGCTCCTATGGCGCACCCTCCGGGAAGTGAAACTTTAGCTTTTCCCAGTCTTGCTAAGAGTGGCCCTAGTACAAGACAAGAAGCACGCATTTTAGAAACAAGTTCGTAGGGTGCCTCATAGTTATTTATATCTGTAGAGTCAAAAATAATACGACCACCCTCAAACTCTTCAGTGTAACCACCTAAATCATCGAGTAGGTGAAGCATGGTCGTAACATCAAGGACTTGTGGAACTCGATTAATTGTATTTTTCCCTGCGGTTAAAATCATTGCCGCCATAATCGGCAGTGCTGCGTTCTTTGAGCCACTTATCCCTACTTCGCCTTCAAGGCGGCCCCCACCCTCTATAATAATTTTATCCATTTGTTTTCTTTCTCGCTGACACAACGCGGTCATATCCGCTGTAATCTTGAATTACGTTAATTTCTTCATATTTACCTTCACTGTAAAAAAAGCTCGTTATTGCCTGGGCTTGTGTTTCTCCGATCTCAAGGACAATTAAACCGCCTTTTTTTAAATAATTCAGGGATCCAGGAATAATTTTTCTATAAAAATCTAATCCATCATCTCCTCCGTCAAGAGCATTTTGGGGTTCAAAATCAGCCACATCGGGCATAAGACCTTTTAAATGTGATGTTTGAATATAAGGTGGGTTAGACACGATGTAATCATAAAGAGCTATAGGAAGCTCTAAAAAAAGGTCACTCTGTACAAAATCAATTTTATCAGATACCCCATGTTTCTCAGCATTCAATCTTGCAACGGCCAACACTTCTAAAGAATAGTCAGTGGCTGTCACTCGACAATTAAGAATTTCTTTTGCCATTACAACGGCGACCGCCCCTGACCCGGTCCCGATCTCAAGAGTATTTAAAGAGGAATTAGTTGAGTTTTTACTATTTATCGAAAGTATCGTTTCAACAAGAGTTTCTGTTTCTGGTCTTGGAATAAGGACGTTAGGTGTGATTTTAAAATCTAATGACCAGAATTCCTTTCGCTCTATAATATGAGCTATAGGTTCCCGAAGAGAACGACGACCTATAAAATTACGTAAAATTTTTTTTTCAGACTCGGAGAGAATCCGCTCTGAGCTACTATAAATTTCTTCACGGGTTAATTTTAAGGCACCAGCAAAAAGCACTTCAGCTTCCATCCGAGGAGAATCAATTCCTGCCTGATTTAAGCAGCCTATTGACCAACTAAGAAATTCTTTCATTGATTACCTGCTTCAGCCTATAACTTATAGTTACCTCAAGCCAAAAATTAATTACCTTGCTTAAGAGCTTCTGCTTGATAATAAACAGTGAGTGCATCAATAATTTCATTTAGTTCACCTTGAAGAATCAAAGTTAATTTATGCAAAGTCAATCCGATTCTATGGTCTGTAACTCGCTCTTGGGAGAAATTATAAGTTCGGATACGCCCACTTCGGTCTCCAGATCCAACCTGCTGTTTTCGGTCACGTGCCAGTTCCTCATGCTGCTTGCTCTGCTCTAAGTCGTAGAGTCGAGCACGAAGAACCTTCATGGCTTTATCTTTATTTTTATGTTGAGATTTCTCGTCTTGGCAGGTGACTGTCAAGTTACTCGGCACATGGGTAATACGAACAGCTGAATCAGTAGTGTTAACGCTTTGACCACCTGGTCCTGAAGATCTAAAGACATCGATTTTTAAATCAGATGGATTAATCTTAATATCAACATCATCAACCTGAGGCATAATAGCTACGGTTACAGCCGAAGTATGAACCCTACCTTGGGTTTCTGTTTCAGGAACGCGCTGAACTCGATGAGTTCCACCTTCATATTTTAATTTACTATATACCCCCTTGCCCTGAATACTCAATATAACTTCCTTAAATCCACCTTTACCCGTTTCGCTCTGACTCAAGATTTCAGATTCCCATTTCTTCGATTCGGCATAACGGATATACATCCGGAATAAGTCCATAGCAAACAGAGAAGCTTCCTCTCCTCCTGTCCCCGCGCGAATCTCCATAATAACACTTCGTTCGTCTCTAGGATCTCTAGGCAAAATCATTATTTTAATACTTTGCTCGACTGCTACTATCTGTTTTTTAAGATCGCCGATTTCTTCCCGTGCCATAACTAAAATTTCTTCATCTGCATCCTCTTCCAAAATTTTCTGATTATTTTTTAATTCATTCTGAATTTTTTTATACTCACGATACTCGGCTACAATAGGGGCTATTTCGGATTGTTCACGAGCATATTGCTGGAAATCCTCTTGCCTAGCAATAACTATAGGATCACTCATCTGTTCATTTAAATACGTATATCGCTTTTCTACTTCTTCAAGCTTGTTAAACATAAGAATCAAAAAAATTGAAAAATGGGTGGGGCTCTTGCCGGTGATGATAAGTAATCAAAGAAACGCGTGGGTGGAGATGAGTGATGGCTATTTGGGAGCGGCCGGTTCTTCAGATTGCTGAACTTTGCTCTTACCATACTTGCGATTGAACTTTTCAATCCGTCCCGCAGTATCAACAAGTTTTTGTTTCCCCGTATAAAACGGGTGGCAGTTAGAACAAATATCAATATGCATATCTTTTACAGTAGAGTGGATCTGAACCTCATTCCCGCATGCACACCGAATTTTAGTTTCAAAATAACCTGGATGTATATCTGTCTTCATAAGTATTCGTCTCTTTTTATACTTTATGAGTTCATAGTCGACATAAACTCAGCGTTGGTTTCTGTGTCCTTCATCTTCTGCAGGAGAAGATCCATCGTATCATGAATACCCATTGGCAACAAAACCTTTCTTAAAAGCCATATTCTCTGTAAATCTTCTGGAGGGAGCAAAAGTTCTTCCTTGCGCGTACCAGAGCGGTTAATGTCGATAGAGGGAAAAGTTCTTTTGTCTGCTAGTTTCCTATCAAGAACTATTTCGAGGTTTCCTGTACCCTTAAACTCCTCAAAAATAACATCATCCATCCTACTACCGGTATCAATAAGAGCTGTTGCAATAATGGTTAAGCTTCCTCCCTCCTCTAGGTTCCGAGCTGCTCCAAAAAAGCGTTTGGGGCGTTGAAGTGCGTTAGAGTCAACACCACCCGAAAGAATTTTACCACTTGGCGGAACGATAGCATTGTAAGCCCTAGCTAGTCGTGTAATACTATCCAAAAGAATTACAACATCTCGCTTGTGTTCAACTAGTCTCTTAGCTTTTTCAATTACCATTTCAGCAACTTGCACATGCCTTTGAGCCGGTTCATCAAAGGTGGAACTGATGACTTCCCCTTTAACTGAGCGACTCATATCCGTCACTTCTTCGGGCCTCTCGTCAATAAGCAAAACAATTAGAACAACTTCTGGGAAATTTGTGCTGATACTATTAGCAACCGACTGCAGTAGCATAGTTTTCCCCGTCCTTGGTGGCGCTACAATCAGTCCGCGCTGGCCCTTACCAATCGGCGTCATTAAGTCCATAATTCGTGCGCTGTAATCTTTACCAGTCGGTGTTTCTAAGCGCAACCGTTCTGAAGGATAAAGTGGTGTCAGATTATCAAACAGGAGCTTTTCTTTTGTTTTTCCTGGATTTTCAAAGTTAATAGCCTCAACTTTGAGCAACGCAAAATAGCGCTCGCTTTCCTTCGGTGGACGAATCTGTCCAGAAATGGTATCTCCCGTACGCATGTCGAATTTACGAATTTGTGATGGAGAAACATAAATATCATCAGGGCCTGGCAAATAATTATAAGTAGGGGCTCTTAGAAAACCAAATCCATCGGGCAAAATCTCTAAGACTCCTTGCCCAAACATCAACCCATCTTTTTCTGTATTGGCTTCAAGAATTTTAAAGATTAGATCCTGTTTTCGCAGACTACTATGCCCTTGGATTTTAAGATCTTTTGCTATATTGGTGAGTTCAGAAATTGTCTTAGCTTTTAAGTCTTCAATGTTCATACATGTATTTTTTTATGGTGGGTTAATGAATAGGTTGGGTGATAGATTATAGGGTGGTTCTCTCAATTTTATCTAAAAACTAGGGGAATAAGCCTTTTCTGTCTTAATTAAAAATATACTCTTCAATTTTTTAGTTGGTATCTATTTAGAGGGAGGCACCTAGATGCGTTAGCTCTTTTGAATGAATCTGGGGTTCAATATTGAAGTATTCTTAGGGTTTCATATAAACCTATCGGTTGGTTCTTTATTTGTCAATAGTTTTTTTACTCCCAAATTTTTTTCTTAATAAAAACAATTTGTATTATAGACTTATAATGCTACAAAAGGACTATCTTTCCTTATAATCTCTTAAACAGACCTTCTATAAGCTCAGAAATATCAATTTGGCAGATTTTTTCTTCTTTCTTTATATTTGCTAATATCTTTATAAATTTCTCAAAAATTTCAATACAAATAACAACCAGCCGTTTGATTTAAAAAAATTTTTTCCTAGTAAAAAAAATGCTAGTAATAAGGGGGTGCGTTTTTATCTCAGAATAAGATTGGAACCAAATAAAAAAGTCTAATCCCATGTTAATATGAATTTGTAATTTTGTAATAATGAGCGTAACTAAATTCAGCCGCTTAAATCTTACACTTGTCTTTAATATCAGGAATGCTAAAAAAACTCGACATTTTCTTGATAGCCACTGGAAAACTTGCTAACTCATAAAGTTTTTGAAGTGGTTAATACCTAATTTAAAAAACTAAAAATACCTATGGCAAACAACAACAATATAAGAGACGACTCTCACCAATGTGAAAAATGCCTTCCCGCTTTCTGCTGTAATTATTTTGCTTTCGGAATAGACGAGCCCGAAAACCGTAAGGACTATGAAAGCCTATTGTGGAAACTTGCACACGAAAAAACATCAATTTACGTTTACCGAAACCAATGGTACATTATGATCCATAATCGGTGTAATTTTTTAACTCCTGATAATAAATGCGGAATTTATGAAACCCGACCATACCTCTGTAAAGAACACAGTGTAGAAAACTGTGAATATACAGGTGACGACTATGGATTCAGCCAGCACTTCAAAAGTTATGACGATTTACTCGAGTATATCAAAGAGAATACAAATTTTAGATTTTACCAGGATCCTACAGGAGTGAGCCCAAACTGCGTGTAAAAATTATAGGCTTGGTCACTTTTTTTTCTGAATCTTCTTCAAGAGTTCAAAGCCCTTATTCTACTATTTTTTCGTAGAATCCTTAGAGGTACTTTTCTTTGAATCAGTACTTTTCTTTGAATCAGTACTTTTCTTTGAATCAGTACTTTTCTCTTTTTCACCAGATGTTTTCTTCTTAGTGGCTTGGGCTATCTTTTTTTTTCCACTATCAGTTTTTTCTCCCGTTTTTTGAGTAACAGGCTCCTTGGTGGTCTTTTTATCCTTTTTTGTATCCTGTGTTTTTTGATTTGCCGACTTCTTTTTAGCAGCACCCTCTACCTTTTTCTTCTCCTTTACAGGTGTGCTTGCAGAAGATTCACCGTCACGATCTACCAACTCAATAAATGCCATAGGGGCATCATCACCAAGCCGATGACCTAGTTTAATAACTCGGGTATATCCACCCGGTCGATTCGCATATCTCTCAGCTAGAGGACCAAATATTTTTTTAAGAGTACTCTTGTCAGCAACTAATTTTAAAGCGTGGCGACGAGCATGCAAGGTCCCCTTTTTCCCAAGGGTAATGGTTTTTTCTACTTTGCCACGTAACTCCTTAGCCTTAGCTAAAGTAGTACGAATTCGCTCTCTGTCAATTAGGGCCGTCACCATATTCCGAAATAGCGCTTTTCGGTGCGCCGATGTGCGCCCAAATTTTCTACCCGCTTTTAAATGCCGCATGATCGTGATTTACCTCTAATTAATATTATCTTTATAATCGGTCATAGATCGACATCAATTTCAACCTCGGCCTCTTTTTTCTTTCTTGCCTGCGCAATCTGTTTTAGATCTTCTGCTTCAAGTTTAATCCCAAAATGCAAACCCATTCCTTCTAAGATTTCTTTAATCTCATTAAGAGACTTGCGACCAAAGTTTCTTGTTCTTAGCATTTCGCCGTCACTTTTCTGAACCAACTCGCAAATACTTTGAATACTAGCATTTTTTAAGCAGTTATATGATCGAACCGAGAGTTCCAGTTCTTCGACGCTCTTTGCTAAGTTAGTCCACATTTTCAACTTAGATTGGTCAACTTGAGGCTGGATGACTTCCGGCTCTTCATCAAAGTTTATAAAAACCTGCATATGATCTTTAATAATTTTTGCGCCATGTGCGACAGCATCTTCTGGGGTGATTCCTCCGTTTGTCCATATTTCCATTACTAGTAAGTCATAGTCAGTGGATTGACCTACCCGGGTATTCTCTATGTGATAACAAACTTTTTCAATAGGGGAAAAAATAGAATCAACTGGAATCATTTGCACTGACTCACCTTCTATTTCCTGTTTTTCTGCAGGGAGATAGCCTCGGCCCTTACGTACAATCATCTCCATGTTAAGAACACTTCCCTTATCAAGAGTTGCAATCAGATGATCAGGATTCAGAATTGTAACCTGTGGATCTGAATCAATATCTTTAGCGTATACTTTACCTGGCCCCTCTTGCTTAATATAAATCTTTTTTTCATCCACCTCGTCAGACAGAATCAAATTAACCTGCTTAAGGTTGAGGATCATTTCTGTAACATCTTCAACAACTCCAGGAATTGCTGAAAATTCATGAAAGATCCCCTCAAATTTCACTGCCACAATAGCGGCACCCTCTATAGAAGAAAGAAGCATCCTTCTGAGAGAATTCCCAGTAGTTACTCCGTAACCTCTTTCAAAGGGCCCAGCTGAAAATTTTCCATAATTTTCAACTTTTGTACCTTGCTCAAACTCCAAGCGTTTGGGTTTAACGATTCCTTGCGCGTTAAACATATATCCTCCGGTTTTTCTGGTGCATTAGCACCAAGTATAAGTTTCTAATATTTTCAAAGGTCTGAGATATCCTTCATCGAGAATAAAGTTCCACTATTAATTGCTCCTGAATTGGGATAGTAATATCTTCTCTCGTTGGCAGGTCCTGAACAATTCCTTTCTTTGTCTCACTGTCAAATACTAGCCAATGAGGGTGGTTTTGATCTTTCATATTTTGTAACGCCGTCTTGATTGGAAATTTTTCAATTTTTTTCTGAACAGGTGCAACCTCATCTCCCTTACTCAAGACATAGGAAGGAATATTAACCTTCCTTCCATTTACCGTAAAGTGATTATGGCGCACTAATTGCCGAGCAGCACTTCTTGATGGAGCTAAACCCATTCGATAAATCACATTGTCCATACGGAGCTCAAGAGTTTGGAGAAGGTTTTCTCCAGCTATCCCTTTTTTTCGTTCAGCATGAGCAAAGTAATTTCGGAAAGGCTTTTCCAAAACACCATAAATCCTTTTTACTTTTTGTTTTTCCCGCAATTGAATACCGTATTCAGAGAATTTTTTACGCCCTTGACCATGCTGCCCAGGGGGGTAACCTCGCTTTTCAATCGCGCATTTTGCGGTTTCACATCGAAACCCCTTCAAAAATAATTTCATGCCTTCTCGACGGCATAAACGACAAACAGAACCTGTATATCTTGCCAAGTTATTAATCTCCCAAATTGAGGATTGACATTAAACTCGTCTACGCTTACGCGGGCGACAACCATTATGCGGCATTGGTGTTTTGTCCCTGATAACGGTGACTTCCATCCCTACATTCTGTAGTGCGCGAATTGCTGATTCACGCCCAGGGCCTGGTCCTCTAACACAAACCTCGAGCTTTTTCATTCCCATATCTCGGGCCTGAACCGCCGCCTTTTCGGCCGCAACCTGAGCAGCAAAAGGTGTACTTTTTCTAGCTCCCTTAAAACCTTGAACCCCTGCACTAGACCACGAAATAACATTACCTGATAAATCCGAGATCGTCACAATTGTATTGTTAAATGTTGCCTGAATATGAGCTACTCCAAGCTCCGGAGCATTTTTAGCTCTTTTTTTCCCAGGTTTTTTATCTTTTTCTGCTGCCATAAATTATTATCCTTGGTTATTTTTTAGTACGAGCGCCCACCGTTTTTTTTGGCCCTTTCCGACTGCGAGCATTCGTATGGGTTCGTTGGCCTCGTACAGGAAGCCCTTTACGATGCCGTAAACCTCTATAAGATCCGATATCCATCAATCGTTTAACATTCATATTGATCGAGCGGCGCAAATCACCTTCCACTTCATAGTCTTTTTCGACAACGGATCGAATACGCGAAATTTCGTCCTCTGTAAGATCTTTCATGCGAGTATTTTCGTCAACCTTAGCTCGCCCCAGAATCTTAATTGAGGAAGATTTACCAATTCCATAAACATATGTAAGAGCAATTACAGCTCTTTTGTCTTTAGGAACATCTACACCCGAAATACGTCCCACAATTTCTCCTTTTCTTAGCTAAAGGGGGAAACCTACCCTTGTTTTTGTTTATGCTTGGGGTTCTCACAGATTACCCGCACGACTCCCTTACGACGAATAACTTTACACTTCTTACAAATGGGCTTTACAGATGATCTTACTTTCATAACGTCTTTCTATTTGTGTCTGTAGGTGATTCGTCCTCGGGTCAAGTCGTAAGGCGACAGTTGAACTTTAACCTTATCTCCCACAAGAATTCGAATAAAATGCATTCTCATTTTACCTGAAATATGGGCCAAGATTTTATGCCCATTATCAAGCTCTACCCTAAACATTGCATTAGGCAAAGGTTCTAGCACTGTACCCTCAACCTCTATTGATTCTTCCTTCGCCATATTTAGGACACCATAGCGCAAACTCTGGAGAAAATCTCCTCAACTGCGCCACAACCTTTAACAGTTTTTAAATTGCCTTGTTTTTTATAATACTCCTTAAGAGGAGCTGTTTCCTGTTCGTAAACTTCTAGCCGTTTCTTAATAGTCTCCTCCTTATCATCCTCACGTTGATGGAGTTTACCCTCACAACTATCACATACGCCATCTTTTAAAGGAGGTCGAGATGTTCTATGGAACATAGCTCCACAGTTGGAGCAGGTACTTCGCCCTGTAAGCCGATTCAACAACTCTTCACTATCCACTTCAAAATCAACTACTGCATTAATCAATAGACCCATCTCCTCTAAAGTCTCTGTCAGTTTCTCAGCTTGAATGATAGTCCTAGGAAAACCATCAAGTATAAATCCAGCTCGGCAATCTTCCTCTACAATTCGTTCTTTAATTAAACCAATTACTACGTCGTCTTGAACCAACTTTCCAGCATTCATAAACACCTTTGCCCGATTACCAAGGTCCGTGCCATTCTGAATTGCTTTCCTCAGAATATTCCCTGTGGAAATTTGTGGCTTTCGGAATTTTTCATTCAACATCTTGGCTTGGGTTCCCTTCCCAGCGCCCGGCGGACCGAGCAGGATAAGCCTCATAAATCAACCTCGACGACCCTTCAGTTTTCCTTTTTTCAAAAAACCGTCATAGTTTCTCATAACCATATGAGATTCTATCTGCTGCATTGTATCCAAAGACACACCTACGACAATTAAAAGACTAGTCCCACCAAAGTAAAATGGAATGTTGATGTACTTTATTAAGTAATCTGGCAAAATACAGACTAAAGATAAATATATAGCGCCATAAAAAGTGATTTTTGACAGAATTTCATCAATGTATTCAGAGGTTTTGGGCCCTGGTCTAATGCCCGGAACAAAACCTCCATGCTTCTTCATATTATCTGCCACATCAACTGGATTAAAAATAACCGCCGTATAAAAATAACAAAAGAAAAATATTGCTCCCACAAAGATCAAGCTATAAACAATCGTACCTGGTGTCAACATTGCTGAAACATTTTTCATCCAGGGGTGAGTAGTAAATTGAGCTATCGTAGCCGGAAACATAATAATTGAAGACGCAAAAATAGGCGGGATAACTCCTGACGTGTTTACTTTAAGTGGTAAATGAGTACTTTGCCCTCCATACATTTTTCGCCCGACTACACGTTTAGCATACTGAATCGGGATCCTTCTTTGACCACCTTCCGTAAAAACGATAGCGCCAATGACAGCTGCCATAAAAACCAATAAAAATAACATAACCAATACGGACAATTCACCCGTTCCCATTAAATCCATAGACTGAAAAATTGCGGCTGGTGTTCCTGCCACGATACCAGAAAAAATAATCAGTGAAATCCCATTACCAACACCCCGTTCAGTAATCTGCTCACCAAGCCACATAAGAAATGCGGTCCCAGCCGTTAAAGTCAAAACTGTCATCACGCGAAACGACCATCCTGGCTCAGGTACGATTGGATTTCCTGATGGGCTCTTCATCGCTTCAAGCCCCACAGCAATACCCGAACTTTGAACCATACTCAAGACAATGGTCCCGTAACGCGTGTATTGCGTGATTTTTTTCTGCCCCTGCTCCCCTTCTTTTTTAAGCCTTGCTAAATAAGGAGAAACCATAGTCATCAACTGAATAATGATGGAAGCGCTAATATAGGGCATGATCCCAAGAGCAAAGATTGTCAGTCTACTTAAGGCACCTCCAGAGAACATATCGAAAAAACCCATAATTGTACCTGTCATACGAGCCATAATTTCAGCGAGAGCAACTGAATTAATTCCAGGCGTTGGGATATGAGCTCCTATCCGATAAACAACCAATATGCCTAAAGTAAAAAGAAGTTTCCTTTTTAACTCAGGAATCCTAAAAACATTTCCAAATGAACTAACACCACTCATTGTACAGTCACGGCCTTTCCACCTGATTTTTCTATCTTATTTATAGCTGCCCGGCTAAATTTCTGCGCATGAACTGTGACCGCCTCAGACAACTCACCATTCCCCAATATTTTCACAGAACCGACCTTACGCACAAAACCCTTTTCTTTCATAAAATCAGGAGTAATAGGTTCCTTCATTCCTAAATTAGCCAACTGAGAAATATTAACAATCTCGTATTCTTTCCTAAAAATATTTGTAAAACCTCTCTTCGGCAATCTTCGATATAAGGGCATCTGTCCTCCCTCAAACCAAGGATGCGGCTTTCCACCAGACCTTGATTTCTGTCCTTTTTGCCCTCTACCCGACGTCTTGCCGGTTCCCGAACCAATACCACGCCCAACTCGTTTTCTGTTTTTACGGCTACCTGGCACTGCTCTTAATTCCGATAATTTCATAACGATCTCTCTCAAGAAACATTCGCTTTTAGTTGCCGACCTCTTACCGCCGCATAGTGGGTCACGCCCCTTAGGCTAGTCAATCCTTGAATTGTTGCCTTGACAACATTATGTGCATTGTTCGTGCGTAAACTCTTAGTCAAAATGTCTTTAATTCCAACTGCTTCAAGCACCGCACGAACAGCTCCACCTGCAATCAACCCAGTCCCCTTAGATGCTGGACGAAGAAGAACACGACCTGCTCCATAAGCACCGATCACTTCATGTGGTATTGTTCCACCCTCAAGCGAGACCTTTACCATATCTCGCTTTGCTCTTTCAACGCCTTTACGAATTGCCTCTGGGACTTCGTTCGCCTTGCCCAACCCCCAACCAATAGAACCTTCTCGGTCACCAACCACAACAAGGGCACTAAAGCTGAACCTTCTACCACCTTTAACCACTTTTGCTACGCGACGAATCTTTACTACCTTGTCAACAAAATCATTTTTTTTAACTTCTCTTTGCTCTCGCAATGAACACCTCGCCTCAAAGATACTGACAAGTTGAGTTTCCCAATAAAACTCTAACTCAACAGACTATTTTAAAACTTAACTCCCTTTTCCCTCACTCCATCAGCTAAAGCCTTAATACGACCAGCATAAGTAAAACCATTGCGATCGTAATAAACTTCTTTAATACCTTTTTGAGTAGCCTTTTCCCCAATCAAATTTCCAACCAAAGTAGCCGCTTTGGCACTTCCTCCATTTTTCATCTTCTCGCGAAATGCTAGCGACATAGAGGACTCTGCGACTAAAGTTTTCCCTTCATTGTCGTCAATAATCTGCGCGTAAACATGTTTAGCGCTTCGAAATACTGTTAAACGAAGCTTTTCCTTATTTTTTTGGACATTCTTTCTAACACGTCTCTTACGATTTATTCTAAGTCGTTCTTTAATTGCAGTTTTCATACTTTCTCGAGTTTATTTTTTCGCAGCAGTCTTGCCAGCTTTTCTACGAATCTTTTCACCTTGATACATAACTCCTTTGCCCTTATACGGCTCTGGGGGCCTTAGCATTCTAATTTCTGCTGCAACCTGACCAACAACTTGCTTATTTGCTCCCTTAACTATAATTACATTTTTTTTGCTATCAACATCGAATTCTATACCCTCAGGTGCAGGGTAGTCGATGGAATGGGAATAACCTAGATTTAAGCTCAAAGCTTTCCCCTTTAGATCAACCTTATACCCCACACCAACAATATTTAAGGTTTTTGAAAATCCCTCACTTACCCCAACCACCATGTTACTGATTAGAGTTCTAGTCAACCCATGCAAAGAGCGGTCTATCCGTCCATCTGTTGGGCGAGTAACAGATATCAAGTCACCCTCAATGGCTACCTGCATATTAGGATGCAAGTCTCTGTGAAGCTGCCCCTTCGGACCTTTCACCGTCATAACTACTCCATCCAATTTACACTCGATTCCCGATGGAATCGATATTGGTTTTCTTCCTATTCTTGACATTATCCCCTTTCCATATAACTACCAGACATGACCGAGCACCTCCCCACCAACACCTTTCTCTCGGCAAAGCTGATCCGTTATAACACCAGACGAGGTAGTTATAATTGCTATCCCTAGCCCACTCAAAACCTTAGGAATACTCCTAGAAGAAACATATGTCCTTCGTCCGGGCTTACTTACCCTTCGAATCCCCCTAATAGCAGGGTCACCGTTATGATATTTTAAATGCAATTTTAAAATACCCTGTTTATTATCTTCCCGAACATGAAATTTTTTTATAAAACCCTCTTCTTGTAAAATTTCAGCAATTCGAACCTTCATCTTGGAGCTCGGCATCTCAATAGAATTATGGTGAACCATAAGACCATTTCGAATCCGCGTAAAAAAATCAGCTATAGGATCTGTCATCATAATTAAACTAAACTCCTAAACTTAAACCAACCATCTAAACTTTCTACCAGCTGGACTTAGTAACACCGGGAATTTCTCCCTTTAAAGCTCTTTCCCGGAAACATATTCGACACATTCCAAACTTTCGCAAGAAAGCCCGAGGACGGCCGCACAATCCACACCTGCTATATTCTCTAACTTGAAATTTTTGTTTTCTTTGCGCTTTAGCAACCAGCGATTTTTTCGCCATAAAACCTTCCCACTCTTAAAAAATCATCAAAAAATTCACCCAAATATACACGTTATTTTCGCAACGGTAGTCCCATTTGCGTGAGCAAACACCTACCCTCTTCGTCTGTTCGGGCTGTCGTGCAGATTGTAATATTCATACCCTGAATCTTTTCAATCTTATCGTATTCAATCTCTGGAAAAATTAGCTGCTCCTTTAAGCCAAGTGTATAATTGCCACGGCCATCAAAAGACTTCTTTGGGAGACCCTTAAAATCGCGTTCACGCGGGAGAGCAAAGCCAACTAACCGCTCAAAAAACTGATACATACGATTACCTCGCAATGTAACCATCACTCCAATCGGCACGCCTTCCCGCAATTTAAAATTCGCGATTGACTTCTTAGCTTTTGTCACGACTGGCATCTGACCTGTAATTAACCTTATCTGATCTACGCTAGACTCTATCAACTTTCCATTTTGTAATGCCTCACCCAACCCAACATTCAATACTATTTTATCCAAGCGTGGGACCTGCATTACATTTCCGAGACCTAATTCTTTTTGAACCTGGCCTCTAATTTTTTCATTGAACAGCTGCTTAAAATTCGCCATATTAAACCCTATCGAGAACCTCATCACATTTTCTACAAACACGTACGCGCTTACCATCCTCTAATTTTTTTCGTTTTACACGAACACCTTTTCCACACTTATCACAAACAATAAGGACATTAGACATATGAACAGACCCTTCTTTTTCAACTATTCCGGCCTGTCTCGACTTACCATCTGACTTCATATGCCTCTTGAGCATATTTAATTTCTCAACTGTAAGTCTTCCCGTCTCAGGGAAAAAGGCCAGAACTTTACCTTTTTTTCCTTTTTCCTTACCAGTGATAATCTGGACAATATCGTCTTTTTTTAAAATATTTTTTTTAGAAACAAGCAACATCACAAAACCTCAGGAGCAAGAGAAAGAATTCTCATGAATCTTTTAGCGCGCAATTCTCGAGCCACCGGACCAAAAATACGGGTTCCCAAGGGCTCCCGATTATCATTTATCAAAACAGCTGAATTAACATCAAATTTAATATAAGTACCGTTAGGTCGGCGTATTTCTTTTCTTGTTCGCACAACCACAGCCTTTCTAACTTCACCTTTCTTAACCGTGCCTCTCGGGTCAGATTCCCTAATAGCGACAACAATAATATCACCGATTCTGGCATACCTTCTTCTGGAACCACCCAGTACCTTTATACACTGAATTTTTTTAGCCCCTGAATTATCAGCAACATCTAAAACAGTTCTTAACTGAATCATATCTTCTCAACTTTCTCGCCAACAAGTGATTTATCTCTAGAAATAATACCTAGCAACCTCCAACGCTTTTCCTTGCTAAGCGGGCGGGTCTCCTGAATACGAATAAAGTCCCCTTGCACACATTCATTTTTTTCATCGTGCACTTTGTATTTTTTAGTCGTCTTTACAACTTTTTTAAAAACAGGGTGAGAGAATCTACGCTCAACCTTAACAACCAATGTTTTATTCATTTTATTACTGACCACAACACCTGTCATAGTCTTCTTGTTCGCCTGAACTCCCATGAAACTCCTTAATTTACAAAGTGCCAAAGACACCTAGTATAAAATTACGCCTTATCGGCAATTTTTTTAGCAGATTCCTCTACGGCAAACTCCCTAGCAATAGTCTTAATCCTAGCAATATCCCTACGGACAAACTTAAGCCGTCCGGGAGTTTCAATTTTCCCGGTAGCCAACTGGAACTTGAGATTGAAATATTCCTGACTAATATCATCCATCTTTTCCTGACGATCTTTTTCAGTAAGATCTCGGACTTCACTCGCTTTCATAATTTTCCTTGCATAGAAAACAACTACTCAATTATTTTTAACGACAAAACGTGTCGCAATAGGTAGCTTATGCTGCGCCAACCGAAATGCTTCTTTAGCTATCTCTTCTGGAACTCCTTCCATCTCATAAAGCATTCTTCCTTGCCTCACAACAGCAACCCAATATTCCGGGCCGCCTTTACCCTTACCCATACGTGTTTCAGCTGGTTTTTTAGAAACCGGCTTATCAGGGAAAATTCGCAACCAAATCTTTCCACCTCGCTTAACATAGCGGGTCATTGCAATACGCGCGGCCTCAATTTGCCGATTCGTTATCCTCCCACACTCAAGAGCCTGCAAACCAAAGGAACCAAAGTCCAAATTACCACCGCGAAACGCAGTGCCACCCATTCTTCCTTTATGGCGCTTACGATATTTAACTTTTTTTGGCATCAACATGATGCAACTCCTCCAACCTTACAATTATTTGCCTTCTTCAAACCGATCCGACAATAAAGGAATCTAAACATTAACGTGTCGGCCTTCTTTTCCTTTTATCGTTTCCATCAGAAACTTCCTCTTCTTCGACTTGAGCTCCAGGAAGAATGTCTCCACGATAAATCCAAGTCTTAACACCTATCACTCCGAAAGTTGTATTTGCCCTAGCAGTTCCATAGTCTATATCTGCTCGGATTGTATGAAGAGGAACACGACCCTCTCTATACCACTCACTTCTAGCAATTTCCGCCCCACCTAATCGACCCGAAACTCGGATTTTAATGCCTTGTGCCCCGAAACGAAGAGAGGCTAAAACAGTCTTTTTCATGGCTCGACGAAATGATATCCGGTTTTCAAGTTGCAATGCCACGTTTTGCGCGACAAGATTAGCATCTAATTCTGCCCGTCTAACCTCCTTTATATTTAAACTAATTTGTTTGCCCGTAATCATCTTTTGCAAGTCCTCCTTAAGTCGATCGACTTCCAAACCTTTCTTCCCGATGATAATTCCCGGTCGTGCAGTATGAATATTAATTCTGACACGATTAGAGCTTCTCTCAACTCCAACACTTGAGATGCCCGCATGCTTTAAAGTTTTTTTCACATATTCACGAAGCTTAATATCCTCCAGCAATAAATTAGAAAATCCACGACGGACACACCAATTCGATACCCAAGTTTTATTAACCCCTAGCCTAAACCCATATGGATGAACTTTTTGACCCACACAACCCTCCTGTTTTATTTTTCGCTAAGCACCAAACAAATATTACTTGAACGTTTTCGAATTGTATCCGAAGAACCTCTTGCCCTAGGCATGGTCCGCTTCATAACCACGCCCTGATCAACCGTAACGCGCTTAACAAACATATCATCCACATCTAGAACCTTATGGTTCTCTTCAGCATTAGCAAGAGCTGACTTCAAAACCTTCTGCATAATGCGAGCAGCTTTTTTACGCGTTAACTGCAAAATATTCATAGCATCATTCACGTTCTTCCCATAAATCAAACTTGCCACTAGTCGCGCCTTTTGAGGGGCTGTTCTCGTTCGATTCAAAATTGCCTTAACTTCCATTAATCAAATACCTGATTTACGTTTTATTTAGTAACTGCTTTTTTAGTTCTACCACCATGCGATCTAAACATTCGAGTAGGGGAAAACTCACCCAACTTGTGCCCTACCATGTTTTCAGTAACAAATACCGGGATAAATTTTTTGCCGTTATACACACCTACCGTATGCCCAACAAAGTCTGGACTAATCGTTGATCTGCGAGACCAAGTCTTTATAATTTTTCTATCTCCCTGTCGATTCATCTCTTCGATTTTTTTAGAGAGTGAATCATCAATAAAAGGGCCTTTTTTAAGCGATCGCGACATTTTTTTCCTTAATAAAAATTATTACCGTATTACCTTCTCTTTTTTGGGCGACTTAAAATAAACTTATTCGAACTTTTACGCGGACTTCGCGTCTTATATCCTTTAGCAGGCTGCCCCCAAGGACTGCAAGGATGTCGCCCTCCCGACGACTTACCCTCACCACCTCCCATCGGATGGTCAACTGGATTCATTGCAACTGCTCTCACTCTTGGTCGGCGACCTATCCACCGAGTTCTCCCGGCCTTACCAAAAGAAATATTTGAGTGCTCAGAATTTCCCACAACACCTATAGTCGCCCTACAATTTATCTCAACCAACCGAACCTCACCGGATGAAAGCTTTAAAGTTGCATAAGAACCCTCTTTAGCCATCAATTGAGCTGACGCACCAGCACTTCGTGCCATCTGCCCGCCCTTACCGCGACGCAACTCAATATTATGTACCTGCGTGCCGTCAGGAATGAGCTTAATTGGCAAGGAGTTGCCTGCTCGAATTTCTGCGTCATCGCCAGAAGATACCTTATCACCAACACTTAAACCGGCAGGAGAAAGAATGTAACGTTTCTCACCATCACCGTAAACCAGTAATGCAATATTTGCCGAACGGTTTGGATCATACTCAACACCCGCAACCTTAGCCTCGATACCGTCCTTATTTCTCTTAAAATCAATAATTCGGTATTGCTTGCGGTGCCCACCACCTCGACGCTTTGCAGTCAATCGGCCACGGTTATTACGCCCACCGGTCCTAGCTAAAGCATTAAGCAGGCTTTTTTCTGGTGTTGATTTTGTGATCTCTTCAAACCCCGAGATAGCACGAAAACGAACTCCTGGAGAACGAGGCTTCAATTTCCTAACAGGCATTAAGACCCTCCTCCCTCGAATAATTCAATTTTATCACCCTCCTTAAGCCGCAGCATTGCCTTTTTCCATGACTTTGTATGACCTGTCGTTTTACCAAAGCGACGGTATTTCCCAGGCACAACCAAAGTATTAACCTTTGTTACCGTCACGCTAAAAACTTTCTCTACAGCCTTTTTTATTTGAATCTTATTAGCCTGCGGGTGCACCTGAAAGGCAACCCAGTTGCCCTCAGCAAGCATCTGTGTACTTTTTTCGGTGATAAGCGGCTTCTTCAAAACTTGGTAATGATCGCCCTTCACTTCAGCCTCTCCTCTAATCCCCTAAGAGCTTCCGAGGTACACACCACTCTCTCATGGAGAAGCAAATCATAAACATTTACCCCCTCAACCGGCAGCACATTCACAGTCGGAAGATTACGAACAGCGAGCTCTAAGTTTTTATTTTTTTCCGCTGTAATAAAGAGCGTCTTTTCTGGCAATCCTAATGCCTTAATCACCCCAACCGCTTCTTTTGTTTTAGGATTATCAAGAACAATCTTATCAATCACAGAAAAATGACTTCCCTGAACACATTCAGTAAGTGCGGACCTCAAAGCCTGCCGCCGAGCCTTCTTATTCATTTTAAAACTATAATCTCTAGGCGTAGGACCAAAAATAGTCAGACCCCCTCGCCAGAGAGCTGATCTTGTTTTTCCAACTCTAGCCCTACCAGTTCCCTTTTGGCGCCAAGGTTTTTTTCCACTACCGCTTAACTGACCGTAACTCGATTTAGTTGAGGCTGTTCCAAGTCGACGAGCCGCCTGTTGCAATACAACGCACTGCTTCATCAAGTGGTTATTGACTTTGGTGTCAAATACGACAGGATCCATATCAACACTCCCTACCTTATTATTCTTTCCATCCAATAAGTCTAATTGCGGCATAATTTCCCCAATATCAGGACTTAATAATTTTAACAATCCCGCCAGGGGCTCCTGGCACGGCACCCTTAACAAGCAATACATTATTTTCTGCGTCAACACGAACAACCTTTAAGTTCTTTACAAACGTTTTTTCTGACCCCATATGCCCAGGCATCTTCTTCCCCTTAAATACTCTCCCTGGATAAGTATGCATTCCTATTGAGCCACCTCCGCGATAAATCTCATGATGGCCATGTGATGCAGGCGCTCCGCCCATTCCCCATCGCTTCATTACACCCGCGAAACCCTTTCCCTTTGAAACTCCAACCACACTCACCTTATCACCCTCACTAAAGGCGTCGACCCTTAGAGGCTTTCCGAATTCATCATCCACAACATCCTGACCACGAAATTCAGCAAGGAGCCTAGCAGGCTCTACCTTCAACTTGTCATAAAACCCTTGTTCAGGCTTGCTTGTGTGCTTTGACTTTTTCGCACCATAGGCTACCAAAACAGCATCATACCCGTTTTTCTCTTGGGTCCTCCGAAGAATAGGCACACACATTCCGACCTGAAGCACCGTCACAGGCACACAATTACCTTCTTTCGAAAATATCTGCGTCATTCCTATTTTTTCTCCAATCAGAGCTTTCATTGTTCAGCCTATTTCAACGTTCAATTTTTTAAAGTTTTATCTCAATATCCACGCCACCAGAAAGATCGAGCTTCATCAGCGCATCAACTGTCTGAGGAGTGGGTTCATGAATTTCCATAATGCGCTTGTGAGTACGAACTTCAAATTGCTCGCGAGATTTTTTATCTACGTGCGGCGATTTTAAAACTGTCCATCTATTACGGATAGTCGGAAGAGGAATCGGCCCAACAACCTTAGCACCTGTCCGCTTAGCCGTTCCCACAATCCCCCCAACAGACTTATCAAGCAACTTATGGTCATATGCCTTAAGCTTAATTCTGATTTGCTCGCTCATTACTCTAAGATCTCACTAACAATTCCTGCGCCGACAGTTCGACCACCTTCACGAATAGCGAACTTAAGCCCTTTATCCATAGCAACTGGAGTAATCAATTCAACCTCCATAGCCACATTATCACCTGGCATAACCATCTCAACACCTGCCGGCAAAGTACAAACACCAGTCACATCGGTAGTCCTAAAATAAAACTGGGGGCGATATTTAGTAAAAAATGGCGTGTGACGCCCACCCTCGTCCTTACTAAGGACATAAATTTCTGCTTTAAATTTTTTGTGTGGGGTAATGCTCTTAGGCTTAACGATACACTGGCCCCTCTCTATTTCTTCACGCTTAGTTCCACGAAGAAGAAGCCCAACATTATCCCCAGCTTGACCGTCATCAAGCAATTTTCGAAACATCTCAACACCTGTGATAGTTGTTGTTTGTGTCTCACGAAAGCCAACTATCTCAACCTCCTCACCCACCTTAACAACCCCAGTCTCAATACGACCGGTTGCAACCGTTCCGCGACCCGAAATAGAAAATATATCTTCAATAGGCATCAAAAAATCCTTATCGACCGGTCGGTCTGGAATCGGGAAATAGGTATCCAAAGCACCCATTAAGTCCCAGATACACTTTGACTTCCCTTCATCTTCTGGGTTCTCCAAAGCCTGCAAAGCACTCCCACGTATAATCGGAGTATCATCTCCAGGGTATTCATATTTAGTCAAAAGTTCTCTTATTTCCATCTCAACCAAATCCAACAATTCGTCATCGTCAACCTGATCACACTTATTCATAAAGACCACAATCTTCGGAACACCAACTTGACGAGCCAGCAAAATATGCTCCCTTGTTTGAGGCATAGGACCATCCGACGCACTCACCACAATAATGGCACCATCCATCTGGGCCGCACCCGTAATCATATTCTTGACGTAATCAGCGTGCCCAGGGCAATCGACGTGAGCGTAATGTCGCGCTTCGGTTTGATATTCAATATGAGCAATAGCTATAGTAATTCCACGCTCTTTCTCTTCTGGTGCCTTATCAATCTGATCAAATTTCACGCCATCAGCCAAGCCCTTCTTAGAAAGAACCTCACTAATAGAAGCAGTCAGTGTTGTTTTACCATGGTCAACATGGCCAATTGTTCCAACGTTTAAATGTGGTTTATCTCGGACAAATTTTTCTTTTGCCATCTGGGTTTACTCCAAGTATGTTTTTATATTTTTTTACGCTTCAACTTCTAACTTTTTATTTCCTGTTGCCTTAGCAATCAACTCCTCTGCAACCATGGAAGGAACAGCTTCATATTTTGCAAACTCCATAGAGAAGTTAGCCCTACCCTGACTCATGGACCTCAGGTCTGTAGAATAACCAAACATGCCCGACAACGGAACTTCCGCTTTAATCACCTTAGCCCCTGCCCTATCTGTCATTTCCTTAATCTTACCGCGCTTCGAGTTTATATTCCCAATCACGTCCCCCATAAACTCCTCTGGCGTAACAACCTCCACATCCATCATTGGCTCTAATAAAATAGGATTTGCTTTAAGAGCGGCCTCTTTAAAGGCCATAGAAGCTGCAATTTTAAATGCCATTTCCGAAGAGTCAACCTCATGAAACGAACCATCAAGCAAGGTTACCTGAGCATCCACTAAATTGTAGCCACACAAAATACCTCGCTCCATAGCCTCTTTAACACCCTTCTCAACTGAAGGAATGAATTCTTTTGGTATTGCGCCGCCAGTGATTTTATTAATGAATTTGAAAGGAACCCCTACCTCGCTTGGCTCCACCTTCATCTCTAGCTCAGCAAACTGACCTCGCCCACCAGACTGCTTAGCATATCTAAGTTTATGCTCAACCGTCTTTCTTATAGTTTCTTTATACGCTACCTGCGGCTGGGAAACGTTTACATCAAGCGAAAATTCACGCCGCATCCTATCAACCAAAATATCTAAATGTAACTCGCCCATACCAGAAATCACCGTCTGGTTTGTTTCCGCGTCAACCTTAACTCTAAACGTTGGATCCTCCTGCAACAGCTTAACCATAGCATCAGAAAGTTTCTCTTGTTCAGCCTTAGTTTTAGGCTCAATGGCCACAGAAATAACCGGTTCCGGGAAAACTATCGACTCAAGAATCACAGGCTCTTCTTGCAAACAAAGAGTATCGCCAGTGAATGTTTTTTTAAGCCCAATCACAGCACCTATGTCACCAGCACCCACAGAATCAATCTCTTCTCTTTTATTTGAATGCATTCTAA
>JABHTG010000021.1 GCA_018697205.1 Nitrospina sp.
CATTTTTAATTCCATTTTGAGAAAGTAAGGATTTTGCTCTAATCTTTGCAAAGCTTGAAATGTGAATCGCAGGGGATATACTGTCGAAAGGAACCCCCATTTTTTTTATTAGTGCAACCTGATAATCAATAGGGAATTTAGGCTTAAGATCAGAGAAGTCAATTTTAGTATTATATAGAAAGGAGCGTTTTGCAGGTTTATTACCAATTCTTATTGGGGCACGAGTCAGATAACACATTACTGCACCACGAGTCCCCTCATGCATATCAATTACAACATCATACTTTGCTCGCATTAACCGACTATAAAACTTAATTTGCTCCCAGACTGGTCCTTTTTCAAAACACAATACCTCGTCAACATCAGGATGATGGGAAACCAAGTCATAAGATGGTCGTTCGACCAAAACAGTTAGATGGGCTTCGGAAAAATATTTTTTAATGGGAGAGTATACTGCAGTATTATATACCACGTCACCAATCGAGCGTAGTTTGATCAAAAGAATCTTTGCTTTTGGAGGAATGTTTATCATTTATTGAATATTTTCAACTTAGAAATTGTCACACTAAAGTTACATCTGAACATTTTTAATCTCATAGTTACACTCATGCACTTTAGTCAAAAAAATCACTCTACCTGAATGACCATAACTTTTGGCACATCACTCAACTTGACCGTATTCTCTTAAATAGTTTCTACTTAGAGTTTTTAAAAAAAGGACTCAGCTGTGCTAGCGGTTATAATGGGAAAATAGGAAGACTAATCACAAAAACTCTCGATGAGAAGATACGAAAAAAAATCATTTCAAATCTTATCCTTCAAACGGCATTTATTATGTTTTAAAAACGATCAAATAATTTCACAACCATCATTCCGAATGAAGCGACATTTTATTAAAAGTATTTACCTTTCTTTGGAGTACGACTATTAATTGACCTTTTTACCAGCAACTTGCTCTATAAGTCCCCTCAAGCCAGACTCCAAGTTACGAATATCATACTTCTGCCTGCATCTTGCTCGAGCTGCATCTCCTTTAACCCTAGCCTCATCAGAGTGATTCAAAACATATTGGATAGCATTCGCTAACTGAGATGGGTTACTTGGATCAACTAGATAACCGCAATCACCTAAAACCTCAGGAATATCTGATACTCTTGTTGCAATAATTGGCTTACCCATAGCCATCGCATCAAACAACCTAGCTGGTATTTGTCCTACAGAATCTGAAGTTCTGCGTTGCGGAATGGATATTATATCAGCAACTGACAAATATTCTGAAAGTTTATTGAAAGGTATTTTTGGAATAATCGTAACACGATTTATCACCGATTCATCAATTCCTTTTAAAAACTCCTGTTTATTTTCTACTCCAATAATCACCAAATTCAAATCCGAGTTATCAACTTTTTTAAATGCTTGCAAAAGGTCATCGATGCCCTTATGTGGCCTTGGGGTTCCAAGAAACATTAGTATTTTTTTCCCCGCAAAACCCATTCTTTCTTTCACATCACCCGTATTAAACTTGAGAGGATTTAAAACATCAGTATCGCGGCAATGAGGCAACAACGAACCGCCAAATTTATTTTGCAAAAAACGATTGCTAACTGATACAGCGTCAGCATGATCAACCAGACGCTCTATTCTCCAAACGTATGGCAAACCATTTGGATTTGAAAAATTTAAAAATCGGCCAACCTTTCCCCAAAAACCAGAATGGTAAAAAAACCCAAGCTCCCAATCATCAATATCAAGAAGTAGTGGCTTGCCGCTAGATATTTTTTTTTGCAAACCAATACCAAAGCTAGTAGGCATAAGTTTTGATGCTAAAATTACGTCTCCATCAATCACATCCATAATTTTTTTTTTTATTCTATGAAACCCAGGATATCTTTCCCATACGAATTTTTTTATAGGAATATCTATCTGTGCCATTGGAGCCCATATCTTTTCACTCTTTGAAGGTCCTATAATCTCAACATCATAAAACTTTGAAAGGGCTATCGCTAATAATCCTGCTCGGCCAAAAGCGTTACTTGAAAGATCAAAACAAAGAATAGAAATTTTCACAAGTACCCACTTTTTAAGTTTAAAATTTCAATCACTAGTTAAGGGAACATCTCACAAAAACAAACATTACGCTGGGAATTTGGTAGACGCAAAAAAGTAAGTAATAGTAATATTTAGTTAAATGATGAATGATAATCCACTATTTGAAATGTTGCACTTTAAAATCAGTTCGAGTGTATAATGTGATATGTAAGCCCCACTAACAAACAATAGATAAAGTTTATACCCTGAATATATTATTTTATCTCTCCTGCTATGCAGTCACAGACTCCATCTAATAAACTTAGTATCAAAGAAAGCCTACAACTAGGAATATTTACTTTTTTCTGTTTTATTACATTTACCTACAATCTGAGTGAAGTTCCTCCGTACCATGCTGATGAAAATTTTTATGTAACTTCCTCTCGCAATATGGTCGAATCTGGAGATTACATAACACCGGTATATCATGATAAAAAACGATTCGCTAAACCAATTTTGTTTTACTGGTTAGTAGCAGCTTCCTACAAAACGTTCGGCATTAATCTATATTCGGCTAGGTTGGTATCTGCAGTTTTTGGCACTCTTTGCATCCCTCTTGTTTATATAATTGCACGTCGACTATTTGACAAACAAACAGCAATAATCAGTACTCTTCTATTACCTGGTTGCTACCTTCATTCGCAAATAGCCCGCTGGGCTATAACCGACATGACATTAAATTTCTTCATTCTATCTGCAATTTATTTTTTTATAAGTGGATTATATAACATATCAAGTAAGGGCACCCCCTACTATCTTGCATACCTGTGCATGGGTATTGGATTTATGATCAAAGGTCCACTCGCCATAATTATCCCAACATTTGTTATAGGCGTATTTATTTTAACTGCGTATGACTGGAAAAGGTTTTATCAACTCCGTCTGGGCTATGGGATTGTTATTCTCACAGCAATTATTTTTCCTTGGTTTTATAAAATGTTAGCTCTTCATGGCGATGAATTTAAAAATCATATTCTTGGAGCAGAATTACGTGATCGTGTTATTCACAACACTCCTTTCAGTTTTTATTATTTCTGGGTAACTATTCGTTACAACCTACCTTGGTCTTTGTTTTTTATATCAGCTCTCATAATAAAGTCTAAAATTATTTCAACACCCCCCGAAAAGAAAAGTTTTAAAAGCAATATTTTTTCATCATCCACTAAAAAAATAAAGACCTTATACGTAGAAATGATCCGGAAAGACAACCAAGCCTTTCTACTAACTATTCTTTGGGTAGTAGTACCTTTAATACTGTTCACATTGTTTCGCATCGAACATAGTCGATATATGCTTGTTGCTACACCCGCTATTGCAATGATAGTTGCACATTTTTTCTCACAACTTCTCATCTCTCCAGATAAGTTCCACCATAAATCATTTAAAATTCCATTTTATCTAACAATAATTTTTTATACCTTACTTTTAGGATTGATTGGGATTGGAACCTTTATCCTTAATCCTGTTTACTCCGCTCCTTTTGGACTAATCACTTTATACATATTGATTCTTGTAGGACTAACATTATTGCTTTTACTTTACAAATGCAGGAAATATTTTCCAATGATAATTGTTATGTCTGTTATACAAATCACAACTCTAGCTTTAGTTAATGGTAATACTTTATCTTTTTTTAATCGTTATCCAATGAAGTTATTTGCTAATAAAATTTTAAGCGATTCTCATACAGAGAAACGCATCGGGCTCTATCAACTAGGAAATCATCGAGCACGAATGGGTGTAATGACAGGACTCCCCTCAATCTATCTAAACAACCCAGAAGAGTTAAAATCATTTA
>JABHTG010000050.1 GCA_018697205.1 Nitrospina sp.
CCTCAATTGGAGGATGAAGAAACCTTGCTCAAAGTTTTTCATAAAAGGGCAGGATACGCAGCTATAGTTATATTTTTACTAACTTTTGTTCCTGTGCCAATTGAAGTATTAATTAACTAGTTTTATTGCAAGTTTTATAATGGATTATTGGTAGAGGATATAGGGTAAAATGCTACTTTATAAAGCATTTAATTTTTAAAAAGAGCCCACGGAAGCAGCTAAAAATTGTTAAGATGTTTAATTTAAAGAGTTTTATTTTTTTTTTAAACTGTTGCTTTTTGTATGTATTTTTTTGAAATTTATTGACAAAACTTCAAACTACATGGTATTTTATATCCAAGTTGGGGCGCTGAGTTTTGCCCATTTTATTGGGCATAGTCTTAGATAAAGAGCTGTTGCGGATACGATTCTGCTCCTTGGTTGCCATCAAGGTCTCTTTTTGAAGACACTTAGTGCCCCATTTTATTATTCCACACCCTCTTTTATCCCTTTAATAACTTTATAAAGTATTAGTCAAAGGTAGTGTTTATGAGCAATGCATTTTTACGTATTTTTTTAGTTTGGGCGAGATATCCCTGTTTTATGCTGGCAACTGTTTTTATTATTTTATTGCAAACTAGTGTTGGTTTATCGGCAGCCGATAGAAAACCTGATTCAATAAATTCACTTCAGGAGATAATTAGGATCGCCTTAAAAAATAACTCAAAAAACATACCGAAAGTTACACACCAACCCCCCGAAAATATTATTTTTCTTGTCAAAAAGTATTATTATCAGATTGAAACTCAACGGGAACAGCTAGCCACAGCAAAAGAAGTTCAAGGTTATTTTGAAAAAGGTATAAAAAAATCGCAGGAAATTTTTGAATCAGATGAGGGCGGAGTTTCACAGGCAGATATAACCAAGCTGAAATTAGGGTTATCAAATACATTGAATAATATCATTGATTTAAAGCATAGCCTTCAAATCGGAAAGTTAAACTTGGGAAGATTGATTAATCGAGACTTACTAGATAGAAATCATATTATAACAGCTGACCCCATTCCTGTAGATTTCCCGCATACGGGCTTTGATAGTTATTTAAAGGCAAAAAAGTTAACCGAAGGAAGTAAAAAACTACTTTATGAAGTGTATTTAGATGTGGAGTCCTCAAATGCTAAAGTAAAGCTAGGTATAAAGAATCGAAAAATTTCTCGAGCTTTGCTCGTTTCTCAAGTTGCCAATTATGATTTTGGCATTGGTGATTCGCAAGAACTTTTTGAAGCGCTCATGCTTTATACTCGTGTTTTTAGTAGTTACTTGGATTCTGTTTATACTTTCAATGTAGCCGTTGCAAAACTTGAAAAACTAACTAATGTCATTATATTAAAGAATTAGTAGTTTAATGTTGATCAATCTGTGTTTATTTAAATTATTCCCAATACAAATATACAACGCAGAATTGATTTATTTGTATTCTTTTCTTGACGGGCGACTTATTCATCTATAAGAATAACCCGAATCTGAGTTAAGTAACCTTGAAATTGCTATGAATCTATTTAAATTTTCCTTCAACAGTGGCATCATGATTGGTAATGGTAACGCATTTAGGAGAAGTTGTGACTAAGACAACAGTTAAACTGAAAGCTAAGGCTGACCCTAAAACGAAAGCCAAAGCCAAAGTTAAGTCAACTAAAAGGGCGAGTAATAAATCTTTGCTGATAGTTGAGTCTCCCACTAAAGTTAAAACACTTAAAAAATTTATTGGTAGAGACTTTGTCGTTATGGCTTCAGTTGGGCACCTTAAAGACTTACCGAAGAGTAAACTTGGTGTTGATGTGGAAAATAACTTTGCACCTGAGTACATCACTATCCGAGGTAAAGGTAAAATTCTTAGTGACTTAAAAAAAGAAGCTAAGAAAGCAAGTGATATCTACCTTGCTCCTGATCCGGATAGAGAAGGGGAGGCTATTGCCTATCATATCGGGAATGAGGTTGCTAAGCACACAGAAGGTAAAATTTATAGGGTAATGTTTAATGAAATTACTAAGAAGGCAGTAAACGAAGCTATTAAAAATCCTACCGAGGTAAACCTCAATAGATTTAACGCTCAACAAGCTAGGCGTATTTTAGACAGGTTGGTGGGATACAAAATAAGTCCAATGCTATGGAAAAAAGTTCAACCTGGATTGAGTGCTGGGCGGGTTCAATCTGTTGCACTTAGAATCGTTTGTGACCGTGAGAATGAGATTAAGGCATTTAAATCTGAAGAATATTGGACTATTACGCTAGAGGTGGAAGGACAAATCAAACCAAAGTTTCAAAGTAAATTGTTTAAGATTGATGGTAATAAGGTAGAAATACCTAATCAAGCAGCAGCTGACGAAATTGTAAAGAATTTGAAAGGTCCAGAATTAGTTTTAGAAGATGTCGTTAAAAAAGAAAGAAAAAGAAACCCCGTCGCGCCTTTTATAACGAGTACCTTGCAGCAGGAAGCCTCTCGAAAACTTAATTTTTCTCCTAAAAAAACTATGATGATTGCTCAACGCCTTTACGAAGGTCTTTCGGTCGGCAATAGGGGAACAGTCGGTTTGATTACGTATATGCGTACTGATTCGGCTCGGTTTTCAACGGAAGCAATTGATGCAATTAGAATTTATGTAGCTAATCGCTACGGAGAAAATTTTGTCCCTAAGGTACCCAACGTATTTAAGAGTAAAAAGTCTGCTCAGGAAGCTCACGAAGCTATTCGACCAACAGATATTACTATCGTACCATCAGAGATAAAGGAGTATCTTGAAAAGGATATGTTTCGCTTGTATGAGCTCATTTGGTCTCGTTCAGTTTCTTGCCAAATGGTTCCGGCTATTCTTGATACAACGACTTTTGATATTAGATCAGGGCAATATCTTTTCCGGAGTAATGGATCGATTGTTAAGTTTTCTGGATTTATGCAAGTTTATGTCGAATCTGGCGATGATGAAATGGCCGAAAAGGAAAATAAACAAGGAGATAAAATACTACCGGCATTAAGTAAAGGAGAAAAACTTAAGTTACTTGATGTTGACCCCGAACAGCACTTTACCCAACCACCGCCCCGCTTTAGTGAGGCTATGCTAGTAAAAAAACTTGAAGAGGAGGGAGTTGGTCGGCCGAGCACTTATGCCGCTATAATCAGTGTGATTAAGGACCGGGCATACGTTGAGAACGAAGAACGACGCTTGGCTCCCACAAAACTGGGTTATCTTGTTTCAGATCTTTTACTTGAACATTTTCCAGCTTTTATGACCACAAAATTTACTGCAGATATGGAAAGTCAGTTAGATCAAATTGAAGTTGGTGAGACGGAATGGGTAAAGACTCTGCAATCTTTTTACACTCCTTTTAAGGCCGACTTAGATGAAGCAGAAAAGAAAATTGGGGATTCGGAGGTTGAGGAAACTGATGAAGTCTGTGATAAATGCAGTCAACCTATGATTGTTAAGTGGGGTAGGTTTGGAAAATTCATGGCATGTTCGGCTTACCCGGAATGTAAAAATACAAAACAAATTGCAAAAGAAGGTACCGATGGTAAGGCTGTTTCAGAGTCAACCACTGTTGAAGGTGTTTGTGACAAGTGTCAATCTTCTCTTATTTTAAAGGTTGGTCGTTTTGGAAAGTTTATTGCTTGTTCAAACTATCCTGATTGTAAATTTACTAAACCGATTGATTTAGGTATCAACTGCCCAAAAGAAAAATGTAAAGGCAAAATTGCAGGACGTAGGTCCAAAAAAGGGAGAATGTTTTATGGGTGCACAGCCTATCCAAATTGTGATTTTGTGTCATGGGATAAACCGTTATCGGAACCTTGCCCGCAATGTAATCATGCCTTTACTGTAGAAAAATGGAAAAAAGATGAAGGTGTATCAATTATTTGCCCCGTATCAGAATGTGATTATAAAAAATCAGCGGTTGCGTGATTTCTAGAAATAATCGGGTGAAAGGTTATCTGACGATACTTGGTGCTGGTCTTGCTGGATCTGAAGCAGCGTGGCAGGCAGCAGAACGTGGTATTCGGGTTGACTTGTATGAAATGCGCCCTGCAAAACCTACTCCTGCTCATAAAACTGATCATTGTGCTGAATTGGTGTGTAGCAACTCACTAGGTAACAATCAATCTCCTTCGGCCCCATACCTTCTTAAAGAAGAACTTAGAAAATTTAATTCTCTTGTTATTAGCGCTGCAGATGCTCATGCTGTTCCCGCAGGTGCAGCTCTTGCCGTAGATAGAGATCATTTTTCCAAAAATATTACTGAACAACTTTCAAAACATCCCAATATTACTTTGATACGGGAAGAGGTTATAGAAATACCTTCTGAGGGACCCGTTATTATAGCTACTGGACCACTTACATCTCCTAAGCTATCTGAAAGTATTTCCCATTTAATTGGTCAGGAGTATCTTTATTTTTACGATGCTATATCGCCGATAATTGACGCCAATACGATCGACTATGATAAAACCTTTTTTGCTTCACGTTACGATAAGGGTGCAGATGATTATCTTAATTGTCCATTAAATAAAGTACAGTACTATTCTCTTGTTAATGAATTAAAAAATGGCGAAAAGGTGCCTTTTAAATCATTCGAAAAACCGATTTATTTTGAAGGATGTATGCCTGTTGAAGAACTTGCCCTGCGAGGGGATAAAACTCTTTCTTTTGGTCCGTTAAAACCAGTTGGTTTATCACACCCAGAAACAAAGGAGCAGTTTTATGCTGTTGTACAATTAAGGCATGAAAATAAAGAGGGCACAGCTTTTAATCTAGTTGGATTTCAAACCAAGCTTACCTACCCAGAGCAAAAACGAGTAATAAGGATGATCCCTGGTTTAGAAAATGCTGAATTTTTTCGATTCGGTGCAATTCATAGGAATACCTATATAAATGCACCTGATGTTTTAACTTCTGAGCTCGACTTAAAAAATAATAAGGGAACCTATTTTGCGGGCCAAATTATTGGTGTTGAGGGTTATGTTGAGTCAGTTGCGATGGGCTTACTTGCTGCTCTTAGTGCAGTAAAGAGGATAAAAGGAGAGGTGTATACTAATCCTCCTGATGATACAGCTTTAGGAGCGTTGCTTAAATATGTAACAGAATATCGTCGCCAATCTTTTCAACCGATGAATATTAATTACGGCCTTTTTCAGGTACATGAGATGAAAATTAAGGATAAACGAGAAAGAAATAAAAAAATCGAGTTAAAAGCGCTTGATAGCTTATCTCAGTGGATGGAAATAATTAATGGAGAATTAATTAAATAATAAAAGGTAGGTAGCTTGTTTAATTATTATCTTTAAATTTAAACATCTAAGTTGTGGACAAACTCTGCGCGTTCTTTTATAAAATTAAAACGGAACTCTGCATCCTTCCCCATAAGTTGAGTAAATACCTTTTCGGTATTTTCAAGATCACTTATTGCTACTCTTAGAAGTGATCGACTTTGTATGTTCATGGTTGTTTTTTTTAAATCAGCCGCGGGCATTTCTCCGAGACCTTTAAATCTGCCTATTTCATATTTGTGACCATTGAGTTTTTCGATTATTTGATCTTTTTCATTGTCATCTATGGCATAGAACATTTTTTTTCCGGAGTCGATTCGATACAAAGGAGGTTGAGCAATAAATAAATTTCCATTGGTGATGAGTTCAGGAAGGCAACGATAAAAAAAGGTCAGTAGCAGAGTACAAATATGCGCGCCATCCACATCCGCATCCGTCATAATGATGATTTTCCCGTATCGAAGCTTACTATAATCAAACTTAGGGGATAATCCAGTGCCAACAGCAGAAATAATATTTTGAATTTCGGTGTTGCCGAGTATTTTTGCCATAGTAGCTGTTTGTACGTTTAAAATTTTTCCGCGAATAGGGAGAATGGCCTGTGTTTTTCGATCTCGAGCTTGTTTGCTTGAACCGCCCGCAGAGTCACCTTCGCAGATGAAAAGTTCTGCTTTATTTTTATCTGTTGTCGCGCAGTCTGAAAGCTTTCCAGGTAAGTTGAGACGATGAGAAATATTTGTTTTGCGTTGTACCGCTTCTTTGGCTTGACGACTAGCTATTCTGGCTTGCGCTGAAAGAATTACACGGTTAGCAATCAAGTCTCCCATCGTCTGGTTTTCAAGCAGGTAATGTTCTAGTGAGTGCTTAACGACTGATTCGACTTGAGATGTGATATCGGAATTTAATCGACCTTTCGTTTGACCTTGAAATTCAACATCACCTTGAAGATAAACGTTAATAATAGCGATTAGACCTTCTCTAACATCGTCACCTGTTATGTTGTTGATACCTTTAGGTAATAGTTTTCGCCTATCTATATAGGATCGGAGAGCTTTAGTTGTCCCATTACGAAATCCGTTTTCATGACTTCCCCCATCAACTGTTTTGATAGCATTTGCATAAGAGTGGACGATTGTTTCAGTTCCGGATGTCCACTGGAAAGCGGTCTCAAGACGCATTTTTTTATCTTCTTTTTCTATATAAAAGGGAGTGTCTGAGAGGGTAGAACGTTTTCCAATAATTTTTTCAATATAATCTTGAATTCCATTGGGATATTGGAATTCTTTTTTTTCATTGATACCACAAACGACTACTTTTAATCCTTTGTTTAGAAAAGATTTCGATTCTGCTTGCTCTACAATTAATTGTATGTTGAACTCTGTTTTAGCGAATATTTTTGGGTCGGGCTTAAAGTAAATGGAGGTTCCATAAGACCTAACAGCTTTTCCTTTTTTGAGCTTGGTTATTGGTTTCCCCTGAGAATAGGACTGAGTCCATTCAAATCCGTCACGTTTTGAGGTTGCGGTCAAATTTTCACTCAAAGCACAGACAACTGCCATGCCAACTCCGTGAAGCCCACCTGAAACTTTATAATTATCCTCGCTGAATTTTCCACCTGAATGTAGAGTAGTAAAAAGAACTTCCATTGCACTTTTTTTTGTTTTAACAAATGTGTCAATCGGAATACCTCGCCCATTATCGTGAATGGTAATACCGCCATCTTTCTCAAGCTTGATTCCAATCGCGTCACAGTGGCCATTTAGTGCTTCATCTACGCAATTATCTAAGATTTCCCATACTAAATGATGTAGTCCTGTAGATGAGGTTGACCCAATATACATTCCGGGACGGCGGCGAACAGGTTCAAGCCCTTCCAGGACCTGTAGGTCTTTAGCACTATATGTTGCCATGTTGCTCCCGTCTTATTCGACTGCAGTTATTGTTTTTCGTTTTAATAAAAGGACACCCTGCCCACCTCGATTAGTTACACGGATATCCTTGATATTTATTTTTTTTGTTTTTCCATCATCAAGGGTGACCGTTGAATAACCATTTTTGTGAGTTATTTTAAAGCCAGCTAGTGAACTATTTAGTATTTTCATAAGTCGCGATCCCATACCGACTCCTGTGAGTAATGAAACCTGCTCTACTGGAATAACAATACCCTTCCCATGTACCGATGCCATAAATAAGTGGTCTCCGGTTACGAGAGAAAATCCTACTATTTTATCATCACCTTTTAATGTCATTAATTTTCGTCCGGACCGTGTCGTTTCCATGAGATTGGATAAGGGGAAACGAAAACCATAACCAGAACTCCCAATTATCATACCCTCTAAGCCACGTTTTTTTGCATCTGTAAAGCTAAGTCGAGTTTGACGATTTGAATCTTTAGAAGAACTTGCAGCTGAAAGCTGATCAGAAATAGCAAGTTCAGCAGGGTCAAGCGAGAGCATTGATATTACTTTTTCCCCATCAGCAAATTTAAATAAGTTTTGAACAGGTTCACCAAACCCGGTCCGAGTATAAGGTAGATTGTAAAGCTTGAAGACGTATACCATTCCTCGTGATGTAAAAAAAGCAACAAACTCTCGAGTATTTGCTTTTACTGTTGCTAGGAGAGAGTCATTTTCTTTATGTTTTAGAGAGTTTGGTTCTAAGGCCTTTTTAAACTTTCGTAACCAGCCATTTTTGCTTATAACAAGATGTGCATCTTCATGTTCAATAAAGTCCTCTTCGTTATATTCGACAAGCTCTATGGTTTTTATTTTAGTCCGTCTTTTGTCTCCAAATTTTTCATTAATTTCTTGTAGCTCATTTTCTACAACACTCCATATTTTTTTATCTGAACTTAAAATTATTTGGATGCTTTTCTTTTCTTTTGATTTCTCTTTTTGCTCTGCAAGCATTTTCTCTACTTCCATGGCAACTAGTCGATACAAAGGAATTTCTAAAATTGCGGATACTTGCTCATCATCTAATTTAAAGGCTATTTTTAATTTATTGTGGGCTTCTTGTTTTGATTTAGAACTACGGATTATTTTAAGAGCCTTATCCAGTGCTCTGAAAACTGCCACAAACCCATCTAAAATATGTAATCGTTTGACTAAAATTGAAAGTTCGTATTCTAGTCTGCGGGTCACCACTTCCTTTCGAAAGTCTAGAAAATTTCGACATATTTCTTTAAGTGATAGGCGTGCGGGTTCACCATTTGGTTTAAGGCAATTAAAGTTTAACTGGAAGTTGTTTTCTAACTCAGTGTGTCGAAGGAGGTAGGTCATGATTTTTTCTGAATTGGTACCTAATTTTAACTCAAGTACAACGCGTATTTTCTCGTCACTTTCATCTCGTACATCGATTAGTGGGGGAAGTTTTTTAGCAATTATGATTTCAGCTATTCTTTCAATCAAACGGGCCTTATTCACTCCATAAGGTATAGAATAAATAATTATTTGTTGTTTGCCACGAGGTAATTTTTCAATTGTCCATTCGCCTCTTATTTTTACTGCACCTAAGCCCTGATCATAGGCGCTTCTAATCTCTGCTTTAGAGTTTAGGATAATCCCACCACCTGGAAAATCAGGACCCTTGATGTGCTTCATTAATTGGACGACAGTGACATCCGGATCTTTAATCATAGTAACCAAGGCTGCCATGACTTCAGTGAGG